>NZ_JACGWD010000033.1:0-44541 GCF_014077565.1 Pseudoalteromonas sp. 5Ae-yellow | reverse complement strand
ATGGCTTGCTCAATCGGCGTTTAGAAAATAAGCCGAAGGGATAGAAGAATACAGGAGCCGTATACGAGGCCCGTACGTACGGTTCTGTGAGAGGGATGAGGCAAAAGCCTCACCCTACTCGATGTATCAATAAATATTATTTACGTGCGTCTTTTAGTAAATCAGCGACTAAAAAGCCTAACTCTAATACTTGGTCGGCGTTAAGGCGTGGATCACACTGCGTCTTGTAACGCTGTGCTAAGTCATCGTCAGATAAACCGTAAGCACCGCCTGTACATTCTGTTACGTGCTGACCTGTCATTTCTAAGTGAACACCACCTGCGTATGAACCTTCAGCTTTGTGTACAGCGAAGAACTGACTGATCTCGCGCATGATATTATCGAAGTTACGCGTTTTGTAACCTGAAGTCGCTTTTTCAGTATTACCGTGCATTGGATCTGAGCTCCAAATTACTTTACGGCCTTCTTGTTGAACTCTTCTTACTAGTGCTGGGAGTTTTTCTGGCAGTACGTCTGCACCCATACGCGTAATTAGCGTTAAACGACCAGGAATATTATCTGGGTTTAATGCGTCAATTAAACGAATTAGGTCGTCAGGGTCCATACTTGAGCCAACTTTAACACCAATTGGGTTTTTAATGCCTTTAAAGAATTCAATATGTGCATGGTCTAGTTGGCGTGTACGTTCACCAATCCAAACAAAGTGAGCAGAACAATCGTACCAGTCACCCGATAAATGGTCGCGACGTGTTAGTGCCTCTTCGTAACCAAGTAGTAAAGCTTCGTGAGAAGTGTATAAATCGGTTTCTTTTAAGCTTGGCGCAATTGTAGAGTTAATTCCGCACACTTCCATAAACTCTAGTGCGTCTTGAATTTTATCTGCAAGTTGTTGGTATTTTTCTTTAAGTGGATTTGCAGCAACAAAGCCCATGTTCCAGCGGTTAACCTGGTGAAGATCGGCTAGGCCACCTTGTGCAAATGCACGTAATAAGTTTAACGTAGCAGCACTATGATGGTATGCAGTCATTAAACGTTGTGGGTCTGGAATGCGCGCTTCTTCTGTAAACTCAATATTATTAATAATGTCGCCACGGTAAGATGGTAAAGAAACGCCATTAATTGTTTCTAAGTCTGCTGAACGAGGTTTAGCGTATTGACCAGCCATACGCGCTATTTTAACTACTGGGCATTTACCGCCATAAGTTAATACAACAGCCATTTGTAAAATTGTTTTGAATGTATCGCGAATATTAGCGGCATTAAAATCGCTAAACGACTCGGCACAGTCACCACCTTGAAGTAAAAATGCACGACCTTCGCACACGTCTTCAAGTTGTTTGAATAGGCTTCTTGTTTCTTCTGCAAAAACTAGAGGCGGAGCCGTTTTTAATTGGCCTTCTACTGATTTAAGTATTTCTTGATCTGGGTACTGTGGCTGCTGCAGTATTGGCAGCTCTCTCCAGCTATTTGGGTTCCACGATGACATAATTTTTCCTCATTCCTACATTACCTGATAAGAAGAAATTAACGTATGCAGACCCCTATGTTCAAGGACTAAATTCACTATTTTCCAATTATTTAGTTATGAGTTAAGTATAATAGTAATCTTACTTAACCTAGGTGGTTATATAACATACACTTTAGTTTTATTTCGAAGAAACTAAAGTGTTTAAATACATGCGTTTAGAGCTAACTATTTACAATTTTAACGCATTGAGAATAAATAGTACATAAGGGTATGTTATACGTAATTTTTATAGGAACACATCATACTTAAATAGCAGCTTCTGTAATCTTAACTTTACGCGGATAATTAATTAATAGCTATCAAGTGCTATGTGCAGACCTTAATGTATGATATGAGCGTTTGTGGTAATCATTTATCTGCGCTTTAAATCCTAGACGCATAGTCTTGTATAGCACTCGTATGCAGGACTATATTCACAAGTGCCACAACTTAAAGGTGTGGTAGGCCATTAAGTTTTCTCTTCAAAGTGATAGTG
Organism: Pseudoalteromonas sp. 5Ae-yellow; assembly: GCF_014077565.1. Taxonomy (NCBI): domain Bacteria; kingdom Pseudomonadati; phylum Pseudomonadota; class Gammaproteobacteria; order Alteromonadales; family Pseudoalteromonadaceae; genus Pseudoalteromonas; species Pseudoalteromonas sp. 5Ae-yellow. The sequence goes on along the minus strand of NZ_JACGWD010000033.1, from coordinate 42,538 downwards.
CTAATTTACAATTCATCATGATTAAAGCCGCTACTGCTTGAAGTATCCTTAAAGAGGAACTGATATCAAAAAGCATTTGTAGTCATTGTAACCTTTAGCCTGATCACCGTACTGCCAACACGGTGTAATATGAGTCAGTAATTATAAATACTAAGACTGTTAGATAAATATATGAAAATTATATAACTCCGCTTAACTCATTTTTCTAAACTTAGTTTTATCACCTACTACGTAGATAATCTAGTACTTGGCGTATTAGCCTTTTTATATACGACAAAGTAAATACTCCAATATCATATGAATTAGTAAGGAGTTTCAATCTTTCTTAGTATATATATTTTCACTATAAAGAACACATCATACTTAATTTAATTAAAGTATAGATATAAGCACCGAATACTATTAATTATTAATTTAGACAAAGCAAAGTGCATGTTATAACATAAAGCTAGTAAGATGTGTTCTTTGAGGTGTGTAATGGTAACTAAGGTACAAATTAGAAGTCAGTTTGATTTAATGAACGAATTAACTTTGAGGTTGATTGAAGAACTAAAAGAGTGTGAATTCTCCAAAGCGGAATATTATCAATTACCAGATGTAAGTAGTCTCGATGAGAGTAAAGTTCCAGAATCTATACTTGTTTCTAAAATCACTGGAGTACCTGCTCAAAAAGCAATCCTAAACTCTTTTTCAGACATTTATAAAAAATCGGGCTTAAGTAGTCGCGTGTTAAAAAGGCACCCTGGTTTACTTGTTATTAAAAATGCAGATAAACAAGCTTTAAATAATCGTATAGCACAGGTTAACAAAGCTAAAGCTAGTTTCAAAGAGTGTATATTGGCAATTGATAATAACGATGCCCGATTTGAGGCTGTTCATAATGCAATACCAAATTTAATAACACTTGCTGCCTATCGTAAGATTCACAGTGAGAGTGAATCACCATTTTCTGTTAGGTTTACTTGGATGCACAAGCACGCAACTAAAACGTTGACTAAAAAAATGGCCCTCGAAATGCTCGACAAATCGGCCAGTTATCGAAATCCAAGAATGATAGATCAGCAAAAATGGCAATCACTTGTAGCTCAAGAACAATTACGGGTTGCTAGTTTAGGTGAAAAGGAAAAATTAAGAATTCGTCGCCCTACTCGCGTAAGCCCTCAAGTTAATGTGAGATACACAGCACAAAACCGCTATCATGTGAGCGCCGCATTACCATTTATTCTGATTAATCCAGAACCAGACGTTAAACTAGGTATCTTACCTGATTATAAAAAACCCGAAGCTCATCCTCGAAAACGTGAGTATGATTTTTTAGTTGATAGGCTATATTTAGAACAAGTTGACCGATAGCTATTATGTTAAAAAGGCCACAATATGTGGCCTTTTTAGTAAATATGTACAGTATTTAAATAACGTTTATTATTTTTCTACTATCTCTTCTATTTTATCTTCATCAATTAACACTGCATTTTCAACAATGCGTTTACCGCCTTGGATTTCAATGCGTTTATTGTGTTTGTTCAATGTAAGTATTTCATCGCAAAACTGATCAGACGGGTGCATTTCGTATGTGTAATCGATAATGTTACCGGTTTTGTCATCTTTAACGTTTGTAATGCTGTATTCTGATATTGCACCTTTTTCAATCAAATCTTTCATTGTGGTGGTCATATCACGACGAAGAGCTTTTAATTTATTTTCGGTAATATCATCAGTTGAATAAATAGATCCGTATTTTTCCATAATAGAAAGTAATCTAAAATGGTACGTTTTACCTGGTGCTGCATAACGCCAAAGGTGATACAAACGAAGCATCATCCAACGCGATAATCCACGTTTTAATTCTTGTGCGCTATTAAAGTAATACCCTTTGTATTCAAGGTTATCAATCATGTTATGAACAAATGCATTTAAACAGGCGACGCATTTTACATTGCCACCCTGACCTTTTTTGCCACTAAAATGCAGTGACGATAAAAAGTTCATGTTTGACTCGTAAAACGAATCATCTATATCAGAATTTTTAGTATCTGTTGCCGAATATTTAAATGAAAGTTTAGAACCTTGCAATGCTTCAAGTGACTCTTTTATTGCAGGATATGGCATTGACTGCCCTACCGCTTTGAGTTCTTGTGCTAATTCGTTCATAGAAAAAACAACCGCGTATTGAATACCGGATTTAAAATTAATTTTAACTATTTTGCCTTTAGAAGCTAAACGAATAAGTGCTCGCTCTACTTTTTCTTCTCTATCTGATGGCCAAACAAGGTATTCAACATCTTCGCCATCTTTGCGTGTACTTACAACAGCTGGCGTTATTTTTATTTCGCCATCGTACAAAATACCATCTACTTTTTCAGATATTTTACGCGTAATAATTGTTTTTTTAGGCGCTTCTTCAAGTGGCAATTTTTTATAGCCCGAGCGAACAAAGCGTCCCCACAAATCATAGTGATTAAACGTGTTTGAATATGCACGTAATCCATGTGCTGCATTTTCAATAGAAATTCGCACGTCTTTGTTGTCTGTAAATAGTGCTAAACTTTCGTTATCTATTGCACTTTCCACCCCGTGGATTTGGCCCCTAAGTGTATCGGGCAAGTTATCTACCGAGATGTTGACCTTTCGGCTCATTGTTCTTATTTCCATTTTTATTGCGACAGCTAATAACAACACATTAAGCAACAAAAGTTAAATGTTTAAGTTAGTATAAAAGTGATCTGACTTTAAATAAAACGTTTGGATCACTATTATACTAAGTAATGTACATTACTTACGATTTCAGATCATATTTATACTAACTGGACTATCACAAATCTAATTTTTACTAACTCAGCTGTTATTTTGTCCATTACAATGGCTTAATTTTAAAATTAAGCACGACAAATACACCAAAAAATATATTCCCCTGTGGATAAAGCCTTACCGAGTTAGAATAGATCTGATCTGTACCAAGTACAGATCAGATCTATACTAATTAAAAGCGTATTTTTATGTTGCGACTAGTGCATAACTTTATAATTTACTTAGTAAAAAACTGATCTGCAGGGCTCTTTTTGTTCATAACTTCATGCGTAACCTGTGCATAACTCTATATTTAAAATTGACCTTAGTAAAAAGCTGATCCGCAGGTAGATAAAGATCTGATCTTAACCAAGTATAAACCTGATCTGCTTTTTTAAACATTATTTATATAAATCATAATGTTATGTGCTGTTTTTACACCCTTAGCCTTTATTACCTTATATATTTAACCACCTTTAAACTTCTTTATTTATACTAAGCAATATTAAAGGTGTAAAAATATTTTTAGATGTCTTGTTTTTAAAATGCATGTCGTCTTAAATAGTTGTTTACAGCTATTTGAATGGACATTATACTAACTGCCTAACTTTGAGGAAGAAAGTATGTCTATCAACAATAACGCATTAAGTACCTATCGGCTTTTGAAAGCCACAGCTGAAGTTGCTGAAAAATCATTAGAAGGACGTATTCAGCACTACCGTGCCCATCTTAAATCAGAAGAAAAAGAATTAAGAACGTATACGCAAAAAGCAGCTGCTGATTTATTAGGTTGTAATAATCGTACTTTAAAAAGACGTCATGATAATGGCGACTTCGATGATTTAAACATAAAACGCGGTGCTAACGGTCACTATGCTTACACATTAGTAAATATTTTTGCTATGGCCGATATTATGGACATTAAACCAGATCACCGTACTGGTGATGACAAACTGCAAGTTATTGTTATTAACTCCCTCAAAGGCGGTTGTGGTAAAACAACTAGCATGGTTAATATTGCAGCAGCCTTAGCAACTACAAATATAAAACGTTATCGCATTGGTATTATTGATTTAGATCCACAAGGTTCATCCTCAAGCTTTTTTCCTTCAAGTGAGCACGAGCCGATTACTGTCGGTGATTTAATGCGCGATTGTATAGATTTAGACGAGGGTGAAACATGGCCTGAATTTGTGTCTAACTCATTTTTACCAACGCATATACCAAATATTCGTGTACTACCATCGGGTATGGATGACTTTTACTTTGAGCACGAAACAGCAACATTGCTCAAAGATACCTCTAATTATGAGCAAACTCGCCACTACCATAAGTTACTTGAGAAAGTAATTGATCCCGTTAAAGACGAGTTTGATATTATCTTAATCGACACAGCTCCAACCCTTAACTTTATGTTTTATAATGCATTAATGGCCTCTACAGCGATGCTAATACCAGTTCACCCTGAAGCTGTAGATTTTGATGCTAATAACAAATACTTAAAACGTTTAGGCGAGATTTATCATACAGTTGCAGCCCTTGGCCATGAAGGATGGGACTTTATGCAGTTTTTAGTAACTAACTATGTAAAAGGCAACCATTCACAACGCGACATTGTTAAAGATGTTCGTAGTGCTTTTGGTCGCCAAGTAATGAGTTACCCAATTAACCATAGCTCAGCAATAACAGCCAGTTCGTCTTCTTTTAACACTATTTTTGATCAAAAAGCGTCAGACAGCTTAGCTAGTCGCGAATCATTAATGCGCGCTCAAGAAAATATTAAAGATGTGGTCGATGAGCTAGAAATGCTTATTCGTTCAAATTGGCAGTCAACTCAATCAACACTCAATACCCCTAAGTAAGGATGTTAAATAAAAATGGCTAAAAAACGTAAAAATGACACCCGCTTAGATCCATTCGCAACTGCTGTAGGCAGTAGTAGCCTTGATGCATTACTAGAACAAGCGAATGCTGGCGATGTAATTAGAATGCCTGCACCGAGCGACCCTGCTCGTCAAATTACGCTTGTTTGTAAAGTGATCGCACATGCTGATATTGAATCTACCACTGGTGTATATGGCAAAAATCGTCGTGTACAGGCACTTCTAAACGAAAAGTCAGTATCAGACATTCTTCCTGCAATTCGTGAGGATGGCCGAAATCAACATCCTGCCTTACTTTGGGATCAAGGTGACAAAAGTTTAGTTCTGGCAGGTTCACGTCGTCGTATGGCCTGTATTTTAGGTAACGCAGATTATTTAGTACTTAGTTCAAGCGATTTTACTGATCAAGATGCAAAAATTTTAGCGGTATCTTCAGATCAATACATTGCTCCGAGTTTATGGGAGCTTGGCCAAGCATACCAACAAACTAAAAATGAACTTATTGAGCAAGGTAAAAAAGGATCTTATAGAGAGATTGCCGCGGTAGAAGGTGTATCGCATACTGCAATTGCAGATGCAATTAAAGCTTATGAGCAAATTCCTGCTGATGTTATTGCGCTTTACCCGACTGCTAATCACGTAGGCCGCGAAGTCGCTAAAAAGCTTGTTAGCGCAAAGGAGCGAGACGAAGAGGCGTTTAATCAACTTGTTAGTGCCCTTGCTAGTGATAAAGAGTTAAATGCGATTACAAGCGACGACAAGCGTGCAATGGCGATCACTAAATGCCTAACTTCAGAGCCACAAGTAGCTGTTAAGCGCGAAGCTGTACTAGAAAATAACTTTATATCGGTACAACGCAATTTAAAAAGCGGTGATGTCTCTATCAAAATTGATAATAAAGTAATGACAGACAAACGCTTAGAGCAATTAACTAAGTTATTAAGTGCCTTTAATTAGTTAGTTAAATAATGATCTGTCAGGCATGTTTACTTAGTTAAATAGTGATCTGGCAGATTGTTTTGTTAGTAAAAATCTGATCTTTACTAGCCTATTTCCTCTTTAAATAATCATATTCCTTCTTCAAGATCACTTTTTTACTAACTAATCTCCTCTTTTTAGCTACATTCCTTCATTTATTATTATTGTTAGTAAAATCGTGATCTGTAATGCCTACTTTTATATTTCTAACTATATGTAACTTCTACCATTGCAGTTGTTTTAAATATTATTTTGTAAAATTGGATGCTTATTTTTACTTACAAACCGATTTTTTACTAAGTTATCAGCTCCAACCAGTTTATATCTTGTTAATAGTGCTTTAGCTCAGAGCACATAAGGCATATACTGGCAGGATTATTTTTAAAATTTAATGCTTAGAGTGACATGTCTGCTAACTTATCAAAAAATGATTTAATGGCTATTTTTGAAGAAATTAAAAATGAGCAGGCTACCCAGTTTCCTCTGTCTGAACGCTTTATTAAAAAACTTTTCCGTGAAAATGTTTTAGATAAAGGCAAAGAATATTACAAGAAAGGTCAAATCACTTGGCTAGAACACACCCCTAATTTTTCTGTAGTCGACTCTACTGTACAAGTGGATAATGGATCATCGTTTAACCAACGTATTGAGATCAGTAAAGTACCAACTGGCTATTCTGTTGATACGCATTGTACGTGTAATGCAAAAACTAAATGCCGACACTTAGCTGCTATTTTATTTAAGCTCAAAATAGAGCACTCTGGTGAATATGGCGAAGATTATTTTATTAATGACTGGTTTAGCGAATTAAGCGCACTTAAAAGTGGTGATCAAAACACGCCATCGCAAGTATTATTATTTGTATTAGATATTGAAAATAACAAAGTATTCTTAACACCTAAAATAGCGAATGTTGAGACTAAAAAAAATTACACGCTAGGTCGAAACCTGACTGAGCAGCAGTTAAATAGTTTTGTAACGCCGAGTGACTTACTCGAAAGTGATTTTAGATTATTTAGTTGGATACGCTCACAAAATGCAGTGGGATGTATTGAGCTAAAAGGCCAGTGGGGTTTTAGTGCCTTACAACAGTTGATAGCTACAGAACGCCTGTTTTTCCAGCGTTCTCGAGTACCAATTAAAGCGCAATCTGGCCAAGCATTAAGTTTTAGTTGGGAGCAAGAGAAAGATCTCTCACAATTAGTTATTAAGCTTGAGCAAACACAAAACTGGGCTTTATTAAAAACAACACCACCTACTTACCTCGATTTAGATCATTTAAAAGCGGGCCGTCTTCGCACCCCATTGAGTGCAGACGAAATAGCACATTTACAAACTATGCCTGCTTTGCATGACGCTAATTTTGATAGAATATACAAGCAGCTTGCCGATAACTTTGGTGCAGGTGTAATACCCCACCCTACTAATTTACAGCCAACATTGCCTAAAATCTCTAGTAATGCTGTTTTAAAAGTAACTATGGGCGATCAAGGTTTATCTCTTTCGTTGTTATTTAAGTATAAAAATAAAAACTATTTAGCGGGTGCTGCACCTGCAAGTACGATTAATAGTGCATTTGAAAATACTGTAACTAACGAACTAATTAACTTAGGATTTGAATTTTGTAAAGGGGGTTTACAAAGTGAACTGGTATTTACAAAGCAGTCTTCAATCCATTTGCATTGGCTAATATACGAAGTATTCCCTGGCTTTAAGCAACGCGGTTGGCAAGTAAGTGTAAGTAAAGTAACGAGTCCTAATCCGCAGTGTGAAGTTAGTTTACATGTACACCGCGCAGCAGGGCATCAAATGCATTGCAAAGTATTGCTATGTGATGCCAAAGCATCGCTGTTGTTTACTAATACTGACCCGCTATATCAGTCATTAAATCGCCAAAGTGAACTATTTTACTACTATCCGCTTGGTCGTGAGTTTGGGGTTATTAATAAGTCTGCAATTAACTTATTAGATGAATTTAAAGAGCGTTTTGAGTTTGTAAAAACACGGGACGAATTTAATATTCCGCTTTCGTACTTGCCTGAGCTTGTAAAGCACACAGCCATAAACGTAGAGTTGCATGACGACTCGCTTGAGCGATACTTACAAGAGCTAAACAATACCGATACCGCAATGCCAAAGGTTTCTTTACATGGCTTGAATGACTCGGTAACGCTTCGTGAGTACCAACAGCAAGGTGTTGACTGGCTTAGTTTTTTAAAGCGTCATCAATTAGGTGGTATTTTAGCTGATGACATGGGGCTTGGGAAAACACTGCAAGTTATTGCGTTTTTAGCGAGCACGTTTAATCGTCCGCAAGCGGGTCCTACACTAATTGTATGTCCAACTAGCTTGGTGAGTAATTGGGAAAATGAAATTACTAAGTTTGCTAAAAGTTTAAAAGTTACCACTATTTTTGGATCAAACCGTAACGAACCTTTACAACACTTAGCACAAGCCCAATGCATACTCACTACATACCCATTGTTAAAACGTGATATAGCTTATTACTCGCCATTATATTTTGAAAATATAATTCTCGATGAAGCTCAATACATTAAAAACGATACCGCACAGGTGTCGCGATTAGTGAAACGTTTAAATGCCGACTTTAAACTTTGTTTAAGTGGTACTCCAATCGAGAATAATTTACTTGAGCTTAAATCGTTACTCGATTTTGCTATGCCATCTTTACTTGGTTCTCAAGCTCACTTTAAGCAGCATTTTCAAACGCCTATTGAGCGTGAAGCTGATATGGACAGAGCTGAGCAGTTAAAAGCGTTAATTATGCCCTTTATAATGCGCCGCACTAAAGCACAAGTAGCGCAAGAGCTTCCCGAAAAAACAGAGCTAACTAAAGAATTTGAGTTTGAGCCTAAGCAAAAAGAAATGTACCAAGGCATTACACGTTCATTAGAAGAGAAGCTAATAGACTTATTTGCCGAACAAGGCGCACAAAAAAGTAAGCTTGCATTTTTAGAGGCGCTTTTAAAGTTAAGGCAAATTTGTTGCCACCCTAAATTAATAGATCCAGATACTCAAGCAGGCTCCGCTAAGCTTGAATGGTTAACAACACACTTACCGCTTATGCTAAGCCTAGGTCGTAAGATTATTATATTTAGTCAGTTTACATCGGCACTCGATTTAATAGCCCAACGCCTTGAAGAAATAAACATTAACTTTAGTATGCTTACAGGGCAAACGCGTCAACGAGATAAAGTAATCGACGAGTTTACCAGTGGTAAAACATCCGTGTTTTTAATTAGTTTAAAAGCCGGTGGAACAGGCCTTAACTTAACACAAGCAGATACTGTTATTCATTTTGATCCATGGTGGAATCCCGCAGTAGAAAAGCAAGCGACTGATAGAGCCTACCGTATTGGTCAAACTAATCCTGTATTTGTTTATAAGCTCATAATGAGTAACTCAATAGAGCAAAAAGTATTTAAAATGCAGCAAGACAAGCAAGCTCTTGTTGATGCATTATTTACTGATAAATCAATGAGCTTTACAAAGTTTGATGAGCAGCAAATGTTGTCTTTAATTAAAAACTAAAAAAGATCTAAAAAGTTTTGATCTTTTTATGAACTTAATTAAAAAGCGGACGTCTATCATTATGCTTGTTGATTAATTGCAGTTAACACAAGCATCATGTTGATTTCCCATTTAGTTACTAATTTTAGTAATGATTGAGCCAGCCCATTTTGAGTTGGCTTTTTTTATGTCTAAAATTTAGCGTGCAGCACTTATTTTAAAAGTTTTAATTTTTTTATGAACTTAATTCAAAAAGACGCGTCTACTATTATGCTTGTTGATTAATTGCAGTTAATACAAGTTTTCATGTTGATTCCCTATTTAGTTACTAATTTTAGTAATGATTGAGCCAGCCCATTTTGAGTTGGCTTTTTTTATATCTAAAATTTAGCGTTCAGCACTTATTTTAAAAGTTTTTTATTTTTTTGAACTTAATTAAAAAAGACGCGTCTACTATTATGCTTGTTGATTAATTGCAGTTAATACAAGTTTTCATGTTGATTCCCCCTATTTAGTTACTAATTTTAGTAATGATTGAGCCAGTTCATTTTGAACTGGCTTTTTTTATGCCCATAATTTGATTTGTTTAAATCAACCCGAATAAAAATAAATGATCTTCCGCAAATTAATTTGAATTAATTATTTTGTTATCCGGTCTACTCTAATGCCTGTTGTTATATAGCCTCACCTAATAATATTAGCTATTTTGGTGATTATGTATTTAAGTTGCAGCTTGCTCGGGCACATGTTGTTTATCCCTTTGATTACTTAACTTAGTAATATTTGACCAGCTTATTTTAAGCTGGTTTTTTTATGTCTGTAATTTCTTAACTCCCCTACTTCTGTTGTTGGTTATTGGTTATGATGGCATGTCTCTAAATTTTATAAGTTTATTTTATGCTCACTCAAGTACTCACTAATATTGATTGGCTAAGCGCTGGTGCTGGTGTTGCTTTAGGCGCCCTATTTTACGGCGCTGTGTCAACACGGCTTCGCAAAAAGCTACATCTACAAATAAGCGAACAGCAGCAACAGCTTTCCCTGTTACAAAACCAATTTGATAATAAAGAGCTGCAATACAGCGCCTTGCTAGAAGATCATGAACTGCTAGAACATACTCACCAAGAGCAGCGCGATGAAGCCCAGCATTTTAAAACGCGTTTTAGCGAACAAGAAAAACAAAGCATTCAATACAATCACTTTTGGCGTAAAGCCGAAGGCGAGCTTGCAGCGCTTCGTGAACAATATAATCAGCGCGATGTTGAATATAATAATATGCGCACTACCCTTGAGCAAAAACAGCAAAACTTTAGCGAGCAACTCGCGCAAATTGAGCAAAGTAAAAATACGCTCAAAAAAGAGTTTGAAAACCTAGCCAATAAAATTCTAGAAGAAAAATCACAAAGCTTTAAAACCTTAAATCAAGAAAGCATTGAGCAATTATTAAAACCAGTTCAAGGCGAGCTAAAAGGCTTTAGAGAAAAAATGGAATCAATGCACATTGAAGACATAAAACAACGGACTGCACTTAAAACCGAGCTACTGCATTTGCAAGCTAAAAGCCAAGCTATAACAGATCAAGCCGACAAGCTCAGTAACGCCCTACAAGGGCAAAAGAAAACCCAAGGTAATTGGGGCGAGCTTATGCTCGAAAACGTATTAGATAGTGCTGGCTTACGTGCAGGCGTTGATTATAAGCGCGAAGTGTCGTTTAACACTGAAGATGGCCGCTTGCGCCCTGATGTAGTTGTGTACTTACCACAGGGTCGCCACTTAGTTATTGATGCTAAAACTTCATTAAATGCCTATACACGCTACGTGAACGCTGAAAATGATCTAGATGCTAATCAAGCAATTAAAGAGCATGTAAACGCCGTTACAGCGCGTATTAATGAACTTGCGAGTAAATCGTACGACCGCTTACCAGGTATTAACTCGCCAGAAGTAGTGGTTATGTTTGTACCAATAGAATCAGCTTTTGTAGAAGCACTCAAATATCAAAGCGATATTTACCAACAAGCAATCGAAAAAAATATACTGGTAGCTACACCCACTACCCTGCTTACTAGCCTTAATATTGTTAAACAGCTTTGGCGTTTTGAAGAGCAAACCAAATATTCAAAAGAGCTGGCAAGTCGAGCGGAGCGTTTTTATAACAAGCTCAATGGTTTTTTATTGAGTATGGAAGGCGTAGGTAAGCAGCTTGATAAAGCGAAAGAAAGTTATGATAAAGCATTTTCGCAGCTATACCGTGGTAAAGGTAATTTAATTAAACAAGCATCAGAGTTTAAAGAGCTAGGTGTGTCGGTACAAAAAGAGCTACCTAGTGAGAGCGTAGAACGTGCCCAATTAGAGTTAGATTAACTCTGATTTATTTTTTATTTAGTTTATGTAAGTTAAACCTTAAGGATATTTATGAATAATAAGATTGTAGGAATTGTTTTAATCGTTATAGGTATCGCTTTAATTATGTGGGGATACGACGTGTATGATGCGGCGGCTTCGCAGCTTAGCCGTGCATTTAGTGGCGGCACACCAATAGAAGCATGGGCGGGTATTATTGGCGGTACCATCTGTGTGTTAATTGGTATTAAAAAGCTCAAGTAACCTGAACTTGAATAATAGATCTATTTAAGCAGCTATTTTCAGCGCTAACTACGTTGAATTTAGTTGTAATAGTCTGCACTGCACAGTGTTACTTAGCAAGATAAAACTCTTACAGGCCTGCCAGCAATGGCATTGTGAAAGAGACAAATACGTCGTGTATTGCAAGGCAAACCTTTAATAATAAACGCTTCTATAATATCGGGCTCTAAACTTAAAAAAGTATTTGTATCGTCGATGACAGAGCTTTTAAAAATACAGGCTTTAGAGGGTAATGGCATTGCTTGGTTACCAAACTATGTCATTACTAAAGAGCTAAAAGAGAAAAGTTTAGTTGTAGTTGGCCAAAAGCATCATTGCGTACCTATTACATATTATGCGTATCGGTACCATGCAGCGCTTCACCCTGGCGGCGAGAGCGTCTGGAATAAATTAAAAGAGCTAAATGTATAACGCAAAAATTTACTGTAAACCCCCATTACAGTAAATGGGCGTTATTAATTTAACGCGCTCACAGTAATATGAATCTGTATTTTAATTATATTCCTATTTTATTATGGATTTTTACTTCCATAATAATTGGGTGTTTTGTCCTTTTTTTTAATTTGCTTAGATAGTGACGAATTATCCATATCATGCAGTGCTGCGGCTTTGGCAAATGAGCCTTGTTGCACTACATCTACAAATAACGTTAATTGATTAGTTATCGACATATCACTCTCCTAAATCCCAGTAAGGTGTATCGCCATAATAGCCACTTGCAAAATCAACAAACGCACGTACTTTACTGGGTAAAAACTGCCTATTAGCGTATACCATGTAAAGCCCCATTGGCTCGGGTTCATAGTCTTTTAAAATGCGCACTACTTTACCTTGAGCCAGTGCTTCCCCTGCTATAAATGTAGGCTGCATAGCAATACCACCACCCGCAATGGCTGTATTTAGTAGCAAATCACCATTGTTAGCCACAAAGTTACTTTCAAGCTTTAGCTCGCTTTTTAACTCATTAACCCCAAATAATCGCTTTGTGGGTTCGCTGTGGGAATAGCGTAAATAATTATGTGACTGTAAATCTAAAAGCGTTTGTGGCGTGCCATGGCGTTCTAAATAGTCGGGTGACGCAAATACAGCTAAACGTATAGGGGCAATTTTTTTAGCTATGAGCGTTGAGTTTTTTAATACGCCAATACGTAGAGCAATATCAATACCCTGCTCTACTATATCTACATATTGGTCGGTGAGCCGTAAATCTAACTTTAAATTTGGATACTGCTTTTGAAAATCAACCAACAAACCTGCTAAATGCTTAGTACCAAACGACATAGGCGCACTAATACTAAGCAAACCCGATACATTTTCGCTTAAGTTATTGAGTGAGTTTTCCATGTCTTCAATATCAATAACCACCTGCTGACAACGCTGATAATACTGATTTCCAGCCTCTGTAACACTTACTTTTCGCGTTGTACGGTGTAATAAACGCGTGCGTAGATTATCTTCCAGCGCAGAAATATATTTGCTGACTAACTGCGGCGAAATATCGAGTTTATCGGCCGCTTTTGAAAATGATCCTTCTTGCACAACGGCTAAAAAGGTCTTCATGGTGGTGAGTTTATCCATCTTTAACAATACTTTGTTGATAATGTATAAATAAGTATCATATTTATCGTCAAATTAGAAACTTATATAGTGTTTATAACACGTCTATTTGTTTAAGGTTTTAGTATGACTCAGCCTGCTTTATTTATATCTCACGGTTCGCCAATGATGGCTGTACAGCAATCGGCTACGTCAGATTTTCTTGCATCAATAGGTCAAACGCTTAGTAAACCACGAGCTATTGTGGTGTTTTCTGCCCACTTTGATGAAGCGCACGATATAGTTATTACATCAGGAGATGCGCCGCATACTATTCACGACTTTTATAACTTCCCCAAGCCTCTGTATGAAATTCAATACCCAGCACCAGGAGACCCTAAGCTTGCTAATACTATTAGTGAGTACTTTTACAAAGCGGGTATTAAAACGGTGCAAAATGCAGATCAAGGATGGGATCATGGTGTGTGGATCCCGCTGCGCTTAATGTACCCAGCAGCTAATATTCCCATTGTTCAGGTGTCTATTAACACGCGTTTGGGCGCTCAGGCAATGTATAAGTACGGGCAGTTACTTGCACCACTGCGCAGCGATAACGTATTAATTATTGCCTCAGGCGGTATTAGTCACAATCTACGTGAAATATTTAAAAGCCCTGCTACACCTAACCGTGTTCAAATGGTTAATGAGTTTACCCATTGGGTTGAGCAAAAGTTAATAACGCAAAACACCCAAGCGTTACTTAACTATTTAAATGAAGCACCCTATGCTTTATTTAATCACCCTACCCAGGAGCACTTTTTACCTCTTTTTGCAGCGCTTGGAAGTAGTGACGGTAAAGCCGAAAAAATACATGAGAATATAGAAATGGATATTTTGGCACTCGATGCTTATAAGTTTTATTAATTTGAGCGTTCGTTCAAATTAAGTTAAGCTGTAAGCAAGTACTCTAAAACCAACTTAATTTATTTTATTGCGGAGCAAACATGGCAACTACACTTGCATTTGACGTATACGGTACGCTAATAAACACTCACGGCGTACTGTCCTTACTCGACGACATGATTGGCGATAACGCCCAAGCATTTTCAAATACATGGCGCGAAAAGCAATTAGAGTATTCATTTAGACGTGGATTAATGTAAAATTATATTCCTTTCTCGCTATGTACAAAACACGCACTCGATTACGCCTGCTTAGCGCACAAAACCGAGCTAAGTGAAGATCAAAAGGGGCAACTGCTAGAGCTTTATAAAACGCTTCCTGCGTTCGATGATGTAAAAGCAGGCCTTGAGCAATTAAAAGCGAAGGATTACCGTTTGTTTGCATTTTCAAACGGCGCTGCCGACGCAGTTCATACCTTATTAGAAACCGCAGGTATTAGTGAACTTTTTGAAGGGGTAGTAAGTGCCGACGACATTAAAACCTTTAAACCAAATCCAGGGGTTTATAGTCACTTTTTACGCGAAACCAATTCAACAGGCGCAAACACGTGGCTTGTATCAAGTAACCCGTTTGATGTAACCGGTGCCATATCGCACGGTATGCGCGCGGCGTGGATTCAACGATCTAAAGAATCAATCTTCGATCCGTGGGAAATACAGCCAAATACTATCGCAACCGACTTACTCGATTTAAAAGCAAAATTAGAAAGCGTTAACTAATTTTCTGTTCCCCCTTTTGCTTATGGTATTAAGTGCCGTGGGTGTAAAGGGGGTTTACGTTTTAACTATTTACTCCCGCCTTTATTAGCTCAATCACTGTATTCATACGTTTTGCCATTGGCCTATTTCGGTGATGGCACACATAAATAGATTCACTAACCGGACATTCTAAATGATGTGTTTTTATAAGTTGTGGTTTATTGAATGCGCCAACAGCATGAGCAGGTAATACCGTAAAGCCCAACCCTAAACTTACTGGTTCTAGTATTAAACTAATTTGGTTAGAAAATCCCGTACGTCTTATTTGGTCAATATGCTCAAACTCACTGTAGTTTTCGCTTAGTAGTAGCTGCGCATGATGGCTTGCATCGGGATGAGCAATAAACCCTAGCTCACACAGGGTTTGCCAATTAGGCATGTTTATACCTGCAGGCGTTACAAGTAGTAGTGGCTCTTGGCTTATTTTATGGCTGGTTAGTTCGCTAAATGTTGGAGCTTGAGTTAAAAAACCGATGTCGGCACTGTGGTTTGCTACAGCTTGTTCAACACTTACATTGGGCGCAAAGCGGTAATCAATAATTAGTTCTTTATGCTCAGATTGTAGTGCTAATAATTGATTATAAAACTTTAAACCACAACTGCCTGGAGATTGAATCTTTACCACTCCGCTGTACGGCGAGTCATCTTTTAATTGTTGTTCTAAAAATTGCCAATCTTTAAGAAGTAGGCTGCCCTGCTGATATAAGTTTTGGCCCTGAGGGGTAAGCGAAAACTGCTTACCATGGCGCTCAAGTAAAGCGCAGTTAACTTGTTGCTCTAGCTTTTTAATGTGCTGACTTACACCAGATTGGGTCATATAAAGGCGCTCAGCTGTTTGGGTAAAATGATTTACCTCAACCAAAGTACAAAACGTATTTAACCATGTTGGATTTATCATTACAAAACGTACTCAAAATGATGATTAATGATAATTTTACTTAATATTGTTCAATTCGTAAACTAACTCCATCAACTAGTCACAAGATAAGTCACAAGTTAAAGAGGAAGTATTATGAGTCATACATATCCACGTAGTTTTTCGCACATTGGTATTTCGGTTCCCGACGTTGAAAAAGCAGTCGAGTTTTATACTAAGGTTATGGGTTGGTACACAATAATGGAACCCACTTTAATTACCGAAGACAAAAGCCCAATTGGCGAAATGTGCACAGAAGTATTTGGCGAAAAGTGGGAAAAATTTAAAATTGCGCATCTATCTACAGGTGATCGTATTGGTGTCGAAATTTTCGAATTTAAAAACCAAGAAAACCCAAAAGACAATTTTGAATACTGGAAAACAGGCATCTTTCATTTTTGTGTTCAAGACCCCGATGTAGAAGGCTTAGCTGAGCGTATTGTAGAAGCTGGCGGTAAAAAACGTATGCAAGCCCCTCGTTATTACTACCCAGGTGAAAAGCCGTACCGCATGATCTACATGGAAGACCCGTTTGGTAATATCCTTGAAATTTACAGCCACAGCTACGAGCTTATTTACAGCGCAGGCGCTTATTAAATAGCACTTAGCTAAAAACAAAGACCGCAGTATTTATTACTGCGGCCTTTTTGTTTCAGTTATAGAGTTTTTAAATACACTTCACCGTCTTCTTATTCTCTATAACTTGTTTTTGCTTAGCTTGTGCAGCATGTTTTTCCCTGAGTTGAAAATATTATCAACCTCCAGAAAAGCACTACCAATCGAACTGTGTCCTAGTGAATTTATGAACAACATAATGTATTTGTCAGGAACTTTTGCTCTTATCCACAAACAGGCTACATGTCAGTACCGCTGAGATTAAAAAACAAAACATTACGCTTAATGTAAATAATATAAAGTTTTCATTTTTTGATATAGCTCCTCCTTTAAGGAGTATTTCACCGCTATTAAGTGCATCTACTCCTATATAGATCATCAACGGAATTACAAAAAATGTATTGCTGAGCTTAATAAGTAAGTCCTTTGATGAAAGACTTACTAATTGAGAAGCATTATGCTCTTCTTCGTCTCTATTTAATAGTTCGGCTTTTAATAGCTCAAAGCGTTCAGGGTACAAAGCCCTATCAATAGACGTAATAGCTTCTTGCAATTCGGTAACAGAATATTCTGAATAATTTGGTTCCATCTATTAAACCTTCTCCAGTGCCTAACGCTTACATAAGCGGAAAAATATAGTTGACCAAAATGGTTTTAGGAACAAAAAACAGCCAACTATAATTCTTTCATTTGATATTTACGTTAGTTTTTTAGTTAACTGTATATAAAACAAGTATATATAGCTAATGGGCCAAAGTAAGAATATGGAAGCTACTAGTTTAAAGTGCCCATTTTTATATGAATGTGCTTGTGCTGAAAACCAACTTAATAAAGCTCCAATTACACATAAAATCTTAAGAATGTTACCAAACCAGTGTTCATTAAGGAAACTCATAAAACTGGTGTTTTGACTTGCAAATATAAATAACAAAAGAGCTGAGGTACCAAATAAGAGACAGCTTCTTGATTCTGAAAATTTTAGTAAGAATAGGCTAAAACCATCTTCCATGTTTTCACTAAAAAGTGGATGCTTCATAGAGCTCCATTTAACATCTAACAATTTTATAGGCCGCGAATCGAGCATACTTCTGCCGATGTCACGCTCATTTTCTACTTTACACAGTTTTAACAAATTACCTAAGGCATTGCTATCAAAAGCTATTTAATATTTACAAGCAAAGTTAAGGCATATAAATGCGCGTTTCGCTCATTTCCTTGATTATGTAAGTAAGCAGCAGTTTGGCTGGCTTAATAGGTATTACAAGTATATGATATTGATAATTATTTGCATTAAAGTGTTTTAAAGGTGTGTATGAAAAAGTCTATGTTAACTCTGGCGTTAGTTACGGGTTTGAGTGGTTGTAGCACAACAGTCACGGTGCCTAATAAAAGCCCATCGCTTTATTACACTGCGCTTTATAATGCACAAGCAAAGCCTGTTAGCTCTGTATTATTAGAGCCCAAGTTATTAAATGCCGATGTGATTTTAGTGGGTGAATTGCATACACATCCGGGCGTGCATTTATTTCAGGCTGAGTTATTTGAGCAATTAAGCAAAAGTAATAAACGCTCAGCCCTGTCGCTTGAGCAATTTAGCCGCGCGGATCAGCATACTTTAAACCAGTACGTTAAGAGTGAAATTGGTGAGCAATACTTAATTGATAACACCCAAGCGTGGCCTAACTACAAAAGTGATTACCGTGCGCTGGTAGAGCTGGCAAAAACGAACAATAGCGATGTAATAGCTGCAAATGCCCCTAAAAATATAGTCACCTGTATTGGCAGGCAAGGCATAAGTTACCTAGATAAACTTGATGAAACACAGCAGAGCTTCATTGCAGCCGCTATTGATACGTCTCCCAGTGATTATAAACAACGCTTTATGACCTCAATGCACCACGGCTCGCCGAGTCAAAACGAGAATTATTATGCTGCGCAAGTTACCTGGGATGAAACAATGGGGGAGTCTATCGTTAACTATTTAAATAATCATAAAGATGTGCAGGTAATGCATATAGCGGGCGATTTTCATGTGAAAAATGGCGAAGGTATAGCGCGCGTTATTAAGCGTTTAGCGCCAGAGCTAAATGTTGTGTGGATATCGCCGGTTACAAGTGTGCAAGCTAACCAAACAGGGTATCAGTTGCAAGTTAACTCTTTGCCACCCCGTTATGTGCAAAAAGAACATCAGCAAGCCGCTTTTAAAGCGTTAGCCAAACGAGGCGAGCAAACAGCTTGCTTATAAAATAACGACATAGTTAGTGAATCTCTTAACCAGGGCTCAGGTTAACTATGTCGTCATGTATTTAGTTTAGTTATTTCGGGCTTGATTGGTTAACGTAACCAGCGCTTTACGTACCTCTAACGGGCTGTTGCACTGGGTTTTAAAATTAATAAAGTAATTACGCTTTTGGCTTTGTATATAAAAACCAGTGGGTAATAGGCCGCTCATTATTGGGGTGTTATCAGCTACGCCGTAGTGCTGCATTAATATGAGCGACATAGCATCTTGGTGATCTTCATTCATATGGTTAATCATGCTTTGCTGTTGGCTTTCGTCCCAGGCTTTTGCCTCGTTTTGCCACTCGGTTTGTTCAAGCCAAAATATTTTGCCAAACCCGCCAATGTAACGCACTCGCACTACGTCTAATTGCCATAATTGAAAGTCGTGCGCGTTGCGATAGCTAGCGGCTTCGGGGTATAGGGAAATATAGTTATCAAGTAAAGTGTGTGCTTGCTCACTTGGCACAATAGATCCATCGCCTACAAGCGTTACTCGCCCGTGCTCGTTTTGATCGCCGTAGTCGGCGGCATCAAAAATAGTAAGGCTCATACGAGAGTCGTGCTTTAGGTTTTTAGTGTGCTGGGCTATATCGCTAATAAAAAAGTAAACACGGCCTTGTTCGTCGCACATATAGGGGGTTACTGAGCCAAACGGGTAACCGCGTAAATTATTAGAAATGGTCGACATGACACCGGCATTGGTTTTGTAAACCAAGGTGCGTGCATCGTTTAACGCTTGCTCTCTCATAAAAACTCCTGACGTTGAGAAAAAACCATGGGTGCATCGTTATAAGGATGAGGGTTTACGTGCAGTTTCATGGCGTAAATTTGTTGTAAGTTTTGTTCAGTTAATACGGTGTTTATAGGCCCACTTTGCAGCACTTTTTTGTTGTGCAGTAAAATAGCATCGGTTGCATAAAGGCTGGCCAAATTTAGATCGTGTATTGCAATAATGGCGCTGTTACCCTGCTCTACAAACGCTTTAACGCAGCTGAGCAAAGCATGTTGATGGCGCATATCAAGTGCTGATGTAGGCTCGTCGAGCAGCATTAGTTTTGGCTCGGCCGATTGTGTAAAAGCGTTTAGCTGCGCTAAAGTACGCGCCATATGTACGCGTTGTTGCTCCCCGCCCGAAAGCGCACTTACGCGGCGATTTAAATACTGGTTTAAATCCATAATAGCGGCGTATTTATGTACTTTTTCGCTTTGCATTTTTAATGACTCTACATACGGGTAACGGCCCATTGCAATAAGCTCAAATACAGTAAAATCAAACCCTACGTGGTTAGCTTGCATCATCACTGCGCGCTGTGTGGCAAGGCGCTTTTTAGCATGAGCAGCCAGCGGCTTAGCATTAAAAAGTACACTGCCTGTAAAGGAATGCATACCTGCTAAGGTATGCAGTAAAGTAGATTTACCTGCGCCATTTTCACCAAGTAGTGCAACAAGTTGGCCTTGTTTAGCACTGCCATTAATGGTGTTTAAAACGTTATGGTTACCAAAGCCAACACTTAGGTTGTTAAATGCGATCATGACCAACCTCGTTTATTTTTAACGATTAAATAAATAAACAATGGCGCACCTAAAAGCGCAGTAATAATGCCAATAGGTAGCTCAGCAGGGATTATAACAATACGTGCTAACCAGTCAGAAAGTAGCAATACCACTACGCCAATTAGCATACAAAGCGGCAGCATATTACGTAAATGCGGCCCCACCATTAAGCGGGCAATATGCGGGACTACCAAGCCAACAAACCCTATTAAGCCGGTAAGTGCCACAACCGCCCCTACTCCTAGTGCAACAAGTATAATTACATATAGTTTGAGCTTGTTGGTGTCTACCCCTAGGTACTGAGCTTGTGACTCGCCAATAAGGAGTAAGTTCATGGGCTTTTTTAACCGCCACAGGCCAATTAGGCTGATAAACAGTAACGGCGCAGCTTGAATAATCGTGCTCCAGCTTGCTCCGCCTAATGAGCCCATGGTCCAGTAATTTATTAATCGTAATGCACTGTCATCGGCAAAAAAACTCAGTAGCCCAATAACCGCAAATGCTAATGCGTTAATAGCAACCCCCACCAATATAAGTGTGGTGATATTAATTTGCCCTTGCTGCTTGGCAATAAAATATACCAGCGAGGTAACACCAAGCGCCCCTAAAAACGACGCATAAGGTAAATACAACTGCGCGTTAAAATTAAACTGCGCGCTAAGTGCTATAAACGCCACAGCAACCATAGCCGCACCCGCACTAATGCCTATAATAGATGGGTCGGCCAATGGGTTGCGGCACAGCGCTTGCGTTGACGCCCCTGTTTGGGCAAGCACCAACCCTACAAGCACTGCAAGGACAAAGCGTGGCAAACGTATTTGCATTACGACATTTATTTGCAGCGCATCAAACTGATTAAAGCGCTCGGGCGCAAGCCAAGCAATGGCTAAACGCCAATCCCACCCTGCTGGCCCGTACCCTATGCTAAGTAGCGCCAAAGCAAAAATACACACAGAGGCTAATAGCATCCATTTATGGGTTTGGCTAAGTGTTACAGGCTTAAAACGGCTCAATGTTAGGGTGTTCATAAGTGGGTTTTATACTCGTTAAGCTCATTAATTGCTGTGACAATACGTGGCGACATGCCAAGCGAAAGTAGGCTATCCATTACAAGTAAGTTACAGGTTTGCGCCGCTTTTAATAAGCGTAGTGTAGGTTGCTCACAAAAAGCCTGCTTACCGCCAAGGCTGCGTACAACATGGGCTGGGGCTACTAAAAAGTCGGGCTGATTTACAGCCAGTACTTCAGTATTAAGTGCTTTAAAGCCTGAATGCGTAGCGCCTATATTGGTAATGCCTGCATAGCTAAATAATAAATTAGGGACGGTTTCTTGCCCGGCGGCAACAAGCCCGCGCTCATTAGCTGAGAGTAAAAATAGCGCGCTGTGTGTTTGCGCTTTTGCTTTTTCAGGTAATGATTTTGTAATGTGCGTAATAAGTGTTTGTGCTTTTTGCTTAGCGTTTAAATCGTCACCTAAGCGTTTTATTAGCTCAAGTAGCTCGTTAACTGAGGTCGGCTTTTTATAATGAATTAGCTTAACCCCTGTTGCCTCAATTTGCTTAAGTGCTTGGCTTCGCCCTGCGCCTTCAAGCGCTAACAAGGTGGTTGGACGCATTGAAAGTACGCCTTCTGCAGCTAAATCGCGATAATAGCCCACTTGCGGTAATTGCGTGGCTTGGTGCGGGTACATGCTCGATTGATCAACAGCTACAAGGGTATTTTGTTTGCCTAACGCATAAATTATTTCAGTAAGGGTGCCGCCAGCGCTAATAACGCGCTCTTGTGCAAGTGCAGATTGGGCCATTAAAGCAAACAATATAAATAGGTATTTCATTACACACTCCGGTTTTATTTTTTGGCTATTATAACCAGCTAAATCTAAATGAAAATGATTATTATAATTAATTGATCTCATTTTGCCTTAGTTGTAACATCTCCGCCATAAATAATAACTATTATCATTTGGAGTTAAAATGAATCCCTCTGCGTTTAGATTTACTGCTATAGCAACCTTACTACTCGGCTCGGGCACTGCCATTGCCGAAAACATAATTGACGATCATATTGTTGTGAGTGGCTCACGCTTTGAACAAAAGCTTAAAGATGTTACAGGCTCAGTTACTGTTATTACCGAGCAAGACATAGAGCGCCAGCTAGCTGTAGATTTACAAACCATGTTTAAATACGATTCAAGCATTGCAACCACAGGCAGTGGCGCAGGCGCGCAAACACTTACTATACGTGGTGTTGGCGGTAACCGCGTTGTATTTATAAAAGATGGCCGACGCACTAACGATGGTTACGCAGGCGGAGGGGGCTATTTAGTTGGCCGCAATTACTTTGATGTAGCAGGTGTAAAACAAGTAGAAGTCGCCAAAGGTGCTGCGTCATCTTTATATGGTTCTGACGCACTTGGTGGCATTGTTGTTATAACTACTAAAGACCCTAGTGATTATTTAAAAAATAACGACAGCTTTGTAAAAATGGCACTGGGGTATCAAGGTCAAAGTAATCAAGTTGCCGCCGATATTACTGCGGCAAAAGACTTAGGCGACTTTGCTGTAAGCGCAGTTTATAGCCACCGCGACAGTGAAGAAGTACAAAACTATGACGAAAACCTACCCGGCTACGATGCAAAGTCGGATGCTTTATTAGTTAAATTTGAGCAACAGCTTGATGAAAAACGCACACTTAAATACACCCTGGATTACTTTAATCAAACAATTGAGCAAGTAATAACTCCCGCCGTTCAAGAAACCGAAGAAGACGACACGAGTTGGTCGCTGGCGCTTGATTATCATTCAGAGGTAGCAACAGCCGCGTTTGATAAATGGTACGGCCAAGTGTCTTACAGTAGTTACGAGCAACAAAGCGATCAAATTAGTGGTGCAAGCACCTACACCGATTATAACGACTACCGTTTTGAGCAAAATATTTTAGGTTTAAAAGCAGTATTTAATAAAGGACTTAAAGGAGAAACCACCGATCACGAAGTGGTATACGGAGTTGATATAGACTTATACGACACCACCCGCCCACGTTTTAAAACACGTATTTTAGCTGATGGCACCGTTGATTTTACCGATCAAAAACAAAAAGCATTCCCAGGGGCTGATACCTCTTTAATTGGCGCTTATGTACAAGACAGTATTTCTTTTAATAATAGCGCGTGGTCGGTTATTGCAGGTGTGCGATATGATTACTACACCCTAGAGGCTAAAAGTGATGAGCTATACGCCGATGCACAGCTTGATGATATTACCGAATCTGCCTTTTCGCCTAAGCTAGGTGTTATTTACCAAGTAGATGATAACTTATCGTGGTACGGGCAATACGTACGAGGCTTTAAAATACCACCACACGACCAAGCCTATCAAAGCCACGGTGTAGAGCCGTTTTATCAAATACTCCCCAACGCTGATTTAGACCCTGAAAGCAGCGATTCGTTTGAGCTTGGGCTTAGATACGCAAGCAGCGATATTAGTGTAAATTTAAGTGCTTTTTATGCAGCATACGATGACTTTATAGAAACCGCCGTAGTGGGTGTTGAGCCAACGTACATTCCTGGCGTAAACAAAACGCTGTATCAGTACCAAAATATTAGCGAAACACAAATAAGCGGTGTTGAAGCAGGAATTGCCATGTATGTAGCTGAAAATATACTACTAGAGGCAAACGTGGCTTACGTTGATGGTGAAAACAAAGAAACCAATCAGCCACTTACCAGCATTAGCCCGTTAAATGGCTCAATATTGTTAAGTACAGAACTGGGTAATATTAACTGGACCGCTGCGTTGCGTTTAGCTAAATCGCAATCGGATGTAGTACTTGATGCAAACGATGATAAAACTACGCAAGGGCATGGCTACGGCGTTGTTGATTTATACGCAAACTACGAATGGCAAGCGTGGCAGCTAAATGTAGGTGTACTTAACTTGCTCGATAAAGAATATGTACCTTTTGAGTTGATTGCAGGTCAATCGCAAAGTGCTGATTTTAGCCAATACACCCAACCTGGGCGTAACTTTTCAGCAAGGGTAAGCTATCAGTTTTAATTAGGGCTAAACAAATGGCAATAAACGCTGCATGGGTATGCAGCGTTTGCCTGCCACATATTTACTTAAGTCAAATTACTTAATGGTGAGTATATTCAGGTACACTTCTACATACTTAATGCCCATTAACACTTTATATAAACAGCACTTTTAAAGCCAAAATCGCCGTTATTTATAAATTAATTAATCGCAAAGTCTTGGGTTTCTAAATAGCTGGGGGCGTTTTTAAAACATGCCGTTAGCTTACTTGCAAGCGTTGTATTTATTGCGCTGTCGCACTCTAATTACCCGTTATACTTCCCCCTAGTAAGCGGCACTAAGCTTAACGAGTCATAGCTTGGTTTACTTTGTATTTTATGAATTACCAAGCCTTGTTGCTGCGTTAGTTTTACTAATGAAAATGCATTTTTGTGTTTTATTAGTCGTGATTTTTCAACATATAACGGGTTTTAAAAAGTTAGTTTGGTAGTAAAACTGCTTTGGCATTAGCGTATTTACCAAATTTTGTTATTGACGATTTAGGGTTGCAAAATTAACTGTAAAGGGGGTTA
Source organism: Pseudoalteromonas sp. 5Ae-yellow (assembly GCF_014077565.1). Classification (NCBI taxonomy): domain Bacteria; kingdom Pseudomonadati; phylum Pseudomonadota; class Gammaproteobacteria; order Alteromonadales; family Pseudoalteromonadaceae; genus Pseudoalteromonas; species Pseudoalteromonas sp. 5Ae-yellow. Next base: position 17,482 of record NZ_JACGWD010000033.1, on the reverse strand, counting down.
ACAGTCACTACAGTGAGGATATTGTAATGATTTATAAGCCATCAAAAGAAGATGGCTGGCTTAATAAACTCATGCACTCTGTGTAAAGTATTTATCAATTTAAGGTAATACAGAGTATTACTTAACAAAGCTGTGGTTAGCTAATATTGGCCACTACGCACTGGTTACGGCCATGCTCTTTAGCATGGTATAGCGCCTTATCGGCACATTTATATACTTGGGCAATATCAGTACTATGCTCAGGCCAAGTTGCAATACCTATAGAGATAGTGATGTTGCCAATAGTGTCCATCTCTGTTGATTCTACTGTTTTACGTAAGCGCTCTGCAATTTTAAAAGCGCTTTGGCTGTCTTCATTAGGTAACACAAGGACAAACTCTTCACCGCCGATTCTCGATACTATGTCGTCTCTTCTTGATAGTTTTTTAATTATATTTGTTAGCGAAACTAAAGTTTCGTCACCTTTGTCATGCCCAAAAGTATCGTTAACACGTTTAAAAAAGTCGATATCAATTTCTAATATAGCGAACGGGGTTTGCTTTAGCATAAGCTGGTTAAGTAAGCCGTTTAAGCTTCTTCTGTTATGCGTATCTGTTAAGGGATCTGTTTGTGAGTCATGGCGTAACACACCAATTTTAGCTTGTAATAAAGTTACTTCTCTCAACATTGCTAATTTTAGTTTTTGACTTTCGAAATACCACGACTTCACACTTTTAAGTTTTTCTAAGCTTTTTGGATCGTCGAGTGTATTTGCGTTATCGGCTAAGCGTTTTAGTGGCCTTGCTATAAAGTGTGCAAATAAACCAATAAAAATAAACGTGACTAATGCCATTGGTATTGTTTGTTTAACCACTTCAATAGTTAATGTATCAAGAGAGGAAAGCGTTGATTTTAATGGTCTTTGCGCCACTATTCCCCAATTAGATAAAGTAATGGGTGCGTAGCCTGCGAGCATTGGTTTATTTAGGCTATTAATAACGGTTGAAGTACCCATTTCGCCATTTGTAACCGCGTCAATTACATGGTTATTAGTAACAACGTTACCTATTCTTGACGGTTCTGGATGATATAAAATGCGCTTATTTGAGCTAACAACAAAAAGGTATGAGCCACCTTTGTAGAAATGTTGTTCTAAAAGCTCATTTAAAATATTTTTCTCTTTTAAATAAAGAGAGCCTCCAATATAACCTAAATACTTACCTTCAAAATCAAACAACGGGTGCGATATAAAAACAATTAAATTATTAGCTGCTGATAAATAAGGCTCACTAATTAATGGGCGTTTTTCTTTTAACGCCTCTATTGCACCAGGTGATTGTATTTGTTGGCCTATTATACTTTCTAAACGAGGTGACGTAGCAGCAACTACGCCATGTAAATTAATAACAACAGAGTTAAAACTATCAGTTTGCTGATTTAAACGAATAGCTTCATCGTTTAGTAGTTGAGAATTATTTGGTGATTGTTCAATAATTTTAGCTGAGTATTCAAGCTGCTGAAGCGCAGACTTTAAAAAGTTATCAGTAGCAGAGGCTAGTTTTTGTGCATAGGCTAAATTACTTTTTAGTGTATATGATGTTAACTGCTCTTTTTGAACCTGATAGCTAGAGTAAAAACTCCCTACCAATGTGCTTAGTGCTGCAGAGAATGCGAGTAGCAATATAAGAAATCTTAAATTTAAAGCAGGTAATAATTTATATAGCAAAGCTTGCATCCCAAAGCACAATATTCAGCGCGTATTATACGAAGCTAATTATTATACCCATTTAAGTGTTTTTAGTTAAGATGGTTTGTTTGATTCTGTGACTAAGCGCTATGCTATGGAGTGATAAATAATATATTCCAGCATTGCATTTTTATCCTCAAATCAGTAAAACTCAATATGACTTAGTGGCGCCGAGGTTGTTTATTAAACTTTGATATATAGGTTGTTAACGGTGTATAAAAAGTCAATGTAACCAATAAATCAATGTGTATAGCCATCAAAAAGTTAATATGAGGTCAGGACTAAAAACACCAAACTAAGTACATAAAAAGGCCAGAAGCAAAAGCGACTGGCCTTTCATTAAAACCGTCATGTGTTTAAAGACGGTATGTTATTTAAACTTATTTACTAACTGTTTTACGGCGTCTGTTAAACCATACTAATGGAGTAAGTAATAAAGCAATAAAGCCAAAGCTACCACCACTACTAGATTTGGTTTCTGTCACAGGTGTTATTTCAGCAGCTTCGTTCTTAACCATTACAGTGCTTTGCTGAGTAACCGTGGTTACTCCATCGCTCACTGCAACTTCAAATACAAGCTCTTCGTCTGCAGTAATTGCTGCAGGTGTAAAGCTTAAAGTTGCTGTATCAGCACCAGAAAGGGTCGCAGTACTACCACTAACTTGAGTCCAAGTATAAGTTAGTGTTTGACCATTACGATCGGTAGCTGTTGCAGTAATTGTTCCTGTAGCAGATTCAGTGATTTCCGCCGCGCTTTCGACTAAAACAAGTGGAGCTGCGTTATCACATGCCAGTGAATCACCCGCTACAAGCTCTGAAAATACAGGAGATAGCACGTTAGACATAGTTAGGTTATCAATCCACCAACCTAAATCACTTACTGCGCCATCTGATGAAATTCTAAAGCGTACTTTTACTAAGTTGCCGTTTAGGGCATCGCCAAAGTTGATAGTTTCATAATTACCATATGTGCCGCTATCTTGAATGTTATTACCTGTAAAGGTTTCACGCTCTTGAAGCTCTTGCGAATCGTTTTCGGTTAGAACAGCGTCATAGCCAACATCAAATGTGCCGCCAATTTCAGTAGCATCAACCCAGTCACCACCATTAACACTAACTTCTACAACACCACCATCCCAGTCTTGCTCGATACTATAGAAATGCCAAAACGAAATTTCAAAGTCGCCAGAGTAACCGACTTCAAACGCCTTACTTTCTACTGCTACATCTGATTGGAAGCCATTATTTACAAGGCGCATTGCTTGTGTGCCTAGCCCAAAGCCACCTTGTTCAAAGAATGCAATATTACTACTATTATCCATTACTTGAGTGCCAGCAGCTAAATCACCACCAAACATTACGTTTTCTTTTAAATCTAATAGTGATGAACTTGCTACTTCCATATCATCTGAAACTACAGCTCCAACAGGCATTTCTGATTTAAAGCCCATATTTACTTCAAACGTGAGTGTTTGATCAAGTGCTTCAACGATATCATCGTCCGTTTCAATTTCAGGGAATGTGACTTCAATTTCTAGTGTTTCAGCTGTACCCGCTTCGTTCAAAGTAACTTTAATATCGTTACTAGTTATTGCTTCGTACGGTTGAACTTCACCAAAAGTAAGTAAACCATCATTTTCAAATGTTACATCATGATCGCTTATAACAGTCAGTTGTGCTGTTGTACCACTAAGTACTTCACTACCACGGTTAGTAATTGTTACGCTAACCGTACTCGTTTCGCCTTTATCTAAAATATTGTCGTTAGTACAAAAACCAAGCTCTGTACCATTGTACATGTTGTTTAAGTCAGCACTTGCAAATGCATAGCTAGAAAGCTGTGTTTTATCCGATTCAACTACACCAGTAAGGTCTTCACTGAAACGATCTGGCGATACTGCGCCAAGACCCATACCACGTTTAGCAAATGCACCCACCATTAGTTTGTAATCAGCAGGGTCTACTGCATAGGCCGCAGCTAAAATAGCATCACGTGCTTCAGTGTAGGTTGGTGCTATAGGTGTTAATTTGTAACCTGCAACTAAGTAATCTGCCATTCGAGTTTGTGCTTCATTAAAGCCATGCTCGTTGATAAGCGCTACGTAGTTTTCCCATAATACAGTTGCCCAAATTTCGCCAGCAGCATGAGGAGAAGCCACGCTTGTTGGTGATATACCAATATCTGCACCAGCATTTTCAGTAATATGGCGGAACGACAATGCATTTACATCTGTATCAGTTGAATAAGGAAGACGACGAATACCGAAGTAGAAGTCTTCTACAAATGTGCCGCTACCATATGCTTTTTGGAACTTATCGTTACCTGTAATATTTATATCGCTTTCTTTAGCGATAAACATTAATGAGTGGAAATCGCCCCAGCCTTCGCCCATTGCGCGGCCTTGGAAGTTAATAAGGCCTGATGAATTACCGACTAAGCGGTTACTAATGTAGTGACCCCATTCATGAGCAATAATACCATTATCAAACGTACCATCTTTTAATGTTGCTTTAGTAAACATGTCTACAGTAACAACTTCACCAGCATCAATTAGGTCATACATTGCATGACCATCAGCGTAATTTAAACCCATATTTGGAATGGTTACAGTATCGTCTTCACCGCCCATTGGTGCCGGTTCTGCCGTATCTGGGTCATTATTAACAACGATAGTTGCTATTGCACCTGCATCTTGTGCATTTTTTACTTTAATCGTAAAAGCACATGAGCCACGATCTACAATTGCAATTTTCCCTGCTAGTTCAGCCGCATTTATAGCTGGCTCACAACCATCATTAACACTTGTTGAATCTGCTGTATTTCCATCATCTAAACGAACAACGTCTGCAATTACATCACTAAATTGGTATTTACCAAAGCCAGATTCTTTTGTAGAAGCTAGAAGGCCCAAAGAATCATGTGAAGTTACTGTAATACCAAAATCTACACCAACAACGGCATCTTTACTGTTGTACAAGTACATTTGCATACGTGGGCTAGCACCATCAGCTGGTGTAGACATATTTGCGTTATTACGACCTGAGTTATCTTGAGCCTGTGCTTCAATCGGGTCTCCTTCTACGCCGCCACGATCAAAGTTAGATACCTGAGCTACATTTGATGTTTCATCAAAACCATGGTCATAGAAGAAATCATGTAAAAAGTTATTCATATAAAACAAGTTAACAATAGCCGCTTTACGGTTTGCGAAACTATTTGCAACTTCATCTACTTTATAAGGGTAGTCAAATGTAAAGTCTGCTGTTGTTTCAGCGGTAAAGTCACCTTCACTAAAGTCTTGAGGTGCAACCACATCTGCGTAAGCAAATACGTTATTGCCAGACGTAGTCGTTGCATCGTCTGCTAACCATGGGTCCATTGTGCTTAGTTTGCTGTAGTAAGACAGAGATACCATTGGCGCATCTAAAATTTCGGTCTCGTCTACTTGTCCTGGGGCATCTGCAGGGATTACATCACCGTGCGGGCTTTCCATTGGGTAGCCATCTTGGTTAGCATAAACACGGTAATTAAAGTCAGCTGCATGAGATTTCAAATCTTTCGCAAAATATACTTTGCTGTTATTCGAATCTACTACATAACTAAAGTAGTCACTTTCTAAAGAGCCAACTTCTGCTACTTCTACTTCAATGTAGTAAGCAGATTTAAGCTCGCCTGCAACTTCAAAAAACACTTCTTTTGCACGTGGTGTACCTAAAACAACTTTGGAATCATCTAATGATTTAGCTTCATATTTTGCATATCCACCTTCATTACCAATTTTACGAAGTGAGACATCAATATTTGCTAATTCACTAAATGCTTTTTTTATACTTTGCTCAGAGCTTACAAAACCCGTTAATGCAGCAAGTTTATTTTTAGATGACGACGTATCAGCAAAATAACCCGAGCTTGCTACTAGGTTGTACTCTTTATCCATTAACAAGTTGTATTCGCGGTTAAAAACTTCTACACCGTTTACTTGTTGTTTATATTTAGCACTAATAGAACCACGTTTTTGCTCTGATAAATCAACCATAACAGCAGAAGATGCTGTTGCTTTACGGTTACTAATACCTGTTAAAGTTTCAATATAAAAGTCAGCAGCATATTGATTACGGTTATCAGCTGCGATTAAAGCCATGTCAGGCTTACGCTGACCTATTGCTTGCCATAAAAATGTTGCTTTACCCATTTGTGCATCGTAAATAGATTTTTGACCCGATACAGTGGCGCGTTCGGCTAAGGTTCTCTGCTGAACAGCAGCTAAAGAAGTACCCTGAGTAACTGCATTTGTAGCACTTACATCATAAAATTGAGTTTGTTCAGCGGCCGTTAGCTCACCTGCTGCTAATGTTGATGCTACAACTATGGCAATAGTTGTTAATTTAAATTGAGACATGTATCCACCTGTTTGTGTTTGTTGTGTTTAAGCACTTAATGTTTTTAAATTGATTGTTTTATGTAAACGCATGGTTAAGCTGTTAATATACAGACTTAAATAAAGCTGAATAGCTTTAAATCTAAAGAAAAGTAAACAAAGGTAAACGAATGCAAAAAATAATTTTTACAAGTTCAGTGCCAATAATTGCAGCTTTATTACTATCTGCATGTAATAACAGTGAAAAAACAGAGGTTAACAACTCTCAGGCGCTACCTAAAACAGCAGAAATCATTATAAAAGAACCATCTAAGAACCAGAAAACTGACACTATTTTCCCTAAAAAAGAAAGCAGTCAAGGTATTATGAAAAAAGCATCTAAAAGCATAAATTCATCTGGTGATAAGCTTATTTTTAACTCTGAGCAGTTATTTAAAAGCGACGTTATTTATAATCAGAACTTAAAGCAAAAAGGTGTAGTAACAGGTACTCTTACCATTACATTAAATACCGATACTTTGCCTGATGAGTTAAAAAATAATTATGAGTTAGTTAAGTCGACAGCTCACAATTACACATTACTTGTTGAAAAGGATGTTGATATTGCAGGGTTATCTAAAGATCTAAACAACTATAGCTCAGTGAGCAATGTAGAAGTTGCAATTGATTACTCACCTATCGAAACACACTTTTAATCAGCAACAATGCACTTATCACTACCATATTATTAACATGGTAAAGTACTTTGTCAGCACATTTGTAAACTTGGTCTATTTCATTACTATGCTCAGACCAAGTTGCAATGCCAATAGGAATTTACGTATTTATAGACTCAACGGTTTGACGTAATCGCTCTGCTATTTTGCGCACTTTGCTGTTCTTATTAGGTAAAAAAATACAAATTCTTATCTACCTAAATGCGCCACAATATTGTCTTTTCAAGATGATTTTTAGTTGAATAGGCAGGTTATTGCATTGCTGATTCTAAAGAGTATAAGTTGCTGATGCTAGTTTATTAGCGTAGGCATAATTATTTTTTAGTGTAAGTTTTTAACTGCTCCTTTTGTGCTTGGTAGGTAGAATAAAAGCGACTTACTAAAGTACTAATAAAGGCTGTAATCGTTAAATAAAAAATAAGAAATCGAAGATTAAGGCTATTAATAATTCTTTCGAAAATGAATGCCATCCTAAGTATTAGGCATTCAATACTTGCACCTATAATTGAGCATAAAGCCTGCAATTACACCCTATTAAAAATTTATTACCTAATATCAATAAAGCCAGAAAAAATATAACTTTTCACTAAGTTCAAAACTATAATTTTTCTTCAATTTTTACAATACGTTAATGGTTTTTGTAAAGAAAACCTTCTTTTGCAGTTACTTTAAAAAGTAGTTAAGCTGCATAAACTTATCTATTTTATTTAGCCTTGGAGTGTGTTTTGCTAAATAAGTGTATTGTACCGTCTATCATTTTTTTATCTGGGTGTTTAATGCCATTACAATCCTCGTTTGCTAAACCCGTGCTTTCTCTTGAACAAAAACTTGGGCAAAAGTTAATACTCGACTTTCGCTACTTCTGTCAGCAAGGAGCAAGTAATAAATGCCGAACTCCAATGACCGAGTTACCTAATGAGCTTGCTACCGCTATTGCTAAATACGATATTGGTGGAGTTATTTTATTTTCTGAAAATACCCAATCAATAGAACAAACCATTACGCTTAATAGCCAATTGCAAACAGCTGCAAGTAAATCCAGTAGTAAGCTGCCGCTATTTATATCAATAGATCAAGAAGGCGGACGTGTAGCACGGTTACCACGCGATGTTGCTACATCATTTACCGGTAATATGTCGATTGGCGCAACCTACAAAAAACACGGTACGAGCTTTGCGACAAAAACAGCAACTGTTATAGCTAAAGAGCTAAACTCGCTAGGTATCAATGTAAACTACGCGCCCACGGTTGATGTAAACATGAACCCCGATAACCCTGTTATTAATGTACGCTCGTTTGGTGAAAACCCTGCATTAGTGAGTAAATTAGGCGCCGCACAGGTAGCAGGATTTGAGAACAACGGTGTTATTACCTCGTTAAAGCACTTCCCGGGCCACGGCGATACAAACGTAGATAGCCATACAGGTTTGCCTAAAGTAAACCATGCAAAAGAAGTTATTTACGAGCAAGACCTAGCACCCTTTAAACACATTATCGCCAAGCAAAACCCAGGCATGATAATGACGGCGCATATTCAATACCCAGCGCTCGATAGCACAACGTTTATAAGTGTTAATGGCAAAACGATGATAAAACCGGCAACAATGTCGCGCGCAATCATTACTGATATTTTACGTGGTGAGCTTAATTACCAAGGTGTTGTAGTAACTGATGCGCTTGATATGGCTGGCATTAGTAACTTTTTCACACCAACTCAAGCGGTAATAAATACGTTTGCGGCTGGGGCTGACATTGCCCTAATGCCCGTTGAAATTAGAACACCGGATGATTTAAACAAGCTCGATGACCTTATTAAAGAGCTTGTTGCAGCGGTTAAATCAAACCAACTTGATGAGCAAGAAATAGCACAATCTTCGATGCGTATAATTACGCTTAAAAATAAATTTAGATTAAGCACTAATTTTGACCCTATTACCGCGCTCATAAATGCAAAGCAAACAATCGGCAGTGCAGCACATCGCGAAATAGAAGCGCAGCTTGCTGTAGAGGCAATAACGCAGGTTAAAAATAATAACAGTACTTTGCCGCTTAATTTAAAAGCAGGAAGTAATGTTCATATTATTATGCCCGACACGCGTAAATGTATGGCAATGCAGCAAGCGATTGAAGCTATCAGCCAGCAAAAACTAAACTATAGCTGTAGCAGCCTACAAGGGTTTAACCCTGCACAAGCTAAAACACAAATACACGCTGCTGATGTAGTTATAGCCGGCAATGCAACGCCTAATCAAAGTGCGGTAGAAATTGGCGGTATGGATGATTTAAAAGACGATCCTAATTTTGCACTTAATAATGCAGAGCAACCAAAAGCACTTGAGTCATTATTAAATATGGCAAAAGAGGAAAACAAAAGCACTGTTTTTATAAGCCTAAGAGCGCCTTACGACATTGCTAAATTTGGCAATTATGCAAATGCTGTACTTGCATCTTACGCATATAATATTGATGTAGATAAAAACGATATTGTATCTGGCCCTGCTTTTACCGCACTTGCAAAAGTGTTACTAGGAGAAGCACCGGCTAACGGCGTATTACCTGTCACAATAAAACCGCAAAAGGCGCACTAATATGAAACTCAATTGTGATTTGGGCGAAAGCTTTGGCGCGTGGAAAATGGGGCTAGACGATGACGTTATGCCACATATTGATATGGCTAATATTGCGTGTGGGTTCCATGCAGGTGATGCCAACGTAATGGCAAACACTCTTATACTTGCCAAGCAACATAACGTACAAATTGGTGCTCACCCAAGTTACCCAGATAAGCAAGGCTTTGGTAGGCGCTCAATGGTACTTAGCGAAAAAGAGCTTACAAATTGCCTGCATTATCAAATAGCCGCTATTGAGGGCATGGCAAAAGTACAAGGTTTAACACTTAGCTATGTAAAACCCCACGGCGCACTTTATAACGACATGATGGCTGATGAGAAAATATTACAAACCGTTATAAATGCAATTGCCAACTACCCAACAGATTTAAAACTAATGGTTTTAGCGACTAAAAATGCCAATAAGCACATTCAAATAGCTAAAAGCTCAGGGGTTGATCTAATACTCGAGGCATTTGCCGACAGGCAGTACACCGACGACGGGCATTTAGTGTCACGAACACTTGAGGGCAGTGTTCACAACAAAGCTGCATTACTAGAGCAAGTAACTCAGCTTTTATCCGATGGTAGCGTGACAACACGAACTGGAAAAAAACTAACGCTTAACGCCCATAGCTTATGTGTACATGGCGACAACGCTGATGGCATAGTGCTTATAAAAGATATAAAAGCCCTGTGCAACTCAGCTAACTAAACTTTTATACAACCTCGAATAGAAGCTGTAAACCCCCTTTACAGCTTTAACTCATAGAGTTAAATAAGAGCTTCATCGCATCCTACTGTTAATTTAATAATCCCTAACATATAACTACTTAGAAAATTAAAAAAAGTAACAACAGGGATAAAAATGAAAAAGCTTTTAACACTTAGCCTCGTTTTAGGTTGTAGCAATTTAGCCTACGCTGAAACAAATACACTACAACTGCAAGACGTGTTTAATTTAGAATATGCCAATCAAATAGATATAACCGAAGACGGTAAAACTGTTTATTTTGTGCGTAACCGCATGGATATAAAAACCGACCGCAAAGTTGGTAATATTTGGTCTGTTGATTACAAAACCAAACAAATGCAACCGCTAACCTCTGGCGTGCATATGGATTATTCGCCAGTCCTCTCTCCTGATGGTCAACGCCTTGCGTTTATATCAACTCGCGATGGCAGCAGCCAAATATATATAAAATGGCTTAAAACAGGTGCTATGGCAAAAATTAGTAACTTAACGAGTAGTCCACGTTCGATTACATGGAGCCCTGATACTAACCAATTAATATTTAGCATGTTTGTTCCAAGCGCTAATTCAGCGCCAGTGAGCTTACCAGGCAAACCAAAAGGCGCAACCTGGGCAGAATCCGCTAAATTTATTGATGATGTTTATTATCGTTCAGATGGTGGCGGTTACACACAAAAAGGTTTTAGCCAATTATTTTCCATAGATGCTAACGGTGGTAATGCCAAACAACTCACTCATGATGAATTTGATAACGCAGGCGATGTAAGTTTTAGTAACGATGGTAAGTCGCTTTATTTTTCTGCAAACAGGCACACAAACAACCAGCTAAAACCCACAAACAGTGAAATCTATCAACTCGAGTTAGCCACACAAAATATAACTAAAGTTACTGACCGAAACGGACCTGACGAGCAGCCTAAAGTATCGCCCGATGGTCGTTACTTAGCGTACACAGGTTACGATGATAAACGCACTAACTACGAAAACGCTCAGCTTTATATTCGTGATTTAAAAACAGGTAACACAACAAGCTTAACGCCAAATTTTGATCGTAGCGTAGGTCAAATAAAATGGAGTGCAAACTCCAAAGGCATATACTTTAGCTATGCAGATAAAGGTCAAACCGCCCTCGCCTATCAACCACGCAGCGGCAAGCGTAAAATAATAACAACTCAAATTGGCAGTGTTGCCTTTGGTCGCCCTTATTCTGGTGGTGACTTTGATGTAAGCGAGGATGGCGAAGTAGCCTTTACCCTTGCCGATACTCAGCGCCCTGCTGATATAGCAACAATTAAACGCGGTAACGCGCAGCGTTTAACTACCCTTAATGCAGATGCATTGGGCGACAAAGCTTTGGCTAAAGTGGAAGAAATTTGGATTAAATCAAGTCACGATGAGTTACCTATTCAAGGATGGATTGCTTACCCACCAGAATTTGACCGCAGCAAAAAATATCCGCTAATACTAGAAATACATGGCGGTCCAGTAGCTAATTACGGTCCACACTTTAGCGCTGAAATTCAGCTGTTTGCAGCCAAAGGAAATGTCGTTTTATACATGAACCCACGTGGTAGTGATTCATACGGTAAAGAGTTTGCACAAACTATTCATCATAATTATCCAAGTAACGATTTTGATGACTTAATGACTGGCGTTGATGCGCTAATAGCGAAAGGCTTTATTGACGAGTCTAAATTGTTTGTAACCGGTGGCTCTGGCGGTGGCGTACTAACAGCTTGGATTGTAGGTCATACCGATCGCTTTGCTGCGGCTGTAGTTGCTAAGCCTGTTATTAATTGGATCAGCTTTGTACTAACTGCCGATTTTTCCCCGTTTTTTGCTGATTACTGGTTTCCGGGTAAACCGTGGGATCACATCGAGCATTACATGAAGCGCTCGCCTATTAGTTATGTTGGAAACGTTAAAACTCCTACTATGTTGCTCACTGGCGAATCTGACTACCGTACACCAATATCAGAAACTGAGCAGTTTTATCAGGCATTAAAACTACAAGGCGTTGATACTGCAATGGTGCGCATTCCTAATGCATCGCATGGTATTACAGCTCGCCCATCAAACTTAATGACTAAAGTAGCTTATATTCAATGGTGGTTTGATAAACACACTAAATAAACTCTGGGTAATAAATTTATAGCTCAAATAAAAGCCACTTCAAATAAGTTGCTTTTGTATTTACCGCCTTAGTATTCAAACTGTAAACCCCCTTTACACTTCTGTGACAGTTAAATATCGGACTTAGCTAAAACTTCAGTTAGTAAAATTTCGGTTTATAGCATTTTTTGTAACTTGAGTTGGTAAAAAATCGGTTTGAGTCACTGTTTATAGCCTATCAGTTAGTAAAATTTTGTTTTATAGCACAGAGAAGTTAGTAAAAAATCGGTTTATAAATTCGCTAAGTTTGCCTATTAAAGCAAAAATCAGTCACTTACCTGCCTTTTAAAGTTGTTGTAAACGCTTTTTACAGCAAAATCACCCCAAATATGCCGTTTTATGAAAGGTTAGTTAAACTCTGATCTGTAAATTCACTCAGGTAGTTAAATAGTGATCCAAAATTATTTGGCAAGGGCGTGTTGAACTTTGGTGGGTTAATTTGCAGCAGTATGTTTGGTTTTTAGGCAAGGCGGAGCTTATGTAGTGTGGTTATTCCCCATGAATAGGCGATAACGTAGCATAAATACCAAACATGCGCTGCCCTTTGGGTTCTTTCTAGGGGCGATAAACTCTTTGTTGCTCGGTTTTTACTTAGCCCACTAGGTTACAAACCTCGCGCCGCGATTTAATCGCCCCTAGATTGAACAAATTTCAATCCACAAAGATCAACACGCCCTAGTTAAAGTCTGATCTGTAATTATGCTTCAATGTTCTAACTTTACTTAAAGCAATAAAAAAGGGCCTATTGGCCCTTGAGTAACACTATCTAGTTAGGAAGTTAAAATTGGTTCATGGTGTTATCTTCACCACCGGCTTTTAGCGCGTTATCACCAGAGAAGTATTCTTTGTGTGTATCGCCCATGTTAGACCCTGCTAGGTCTTGGTGCTTAACAGAAGCTTGCTCGCGGCGAATTTCTTGGCGTTGTACATCACGTACATAAGCCAGCATACCCATATCGCCAAAATAACCTTCTGATAAAATATCAGTGCTCAGCGCAGCTGTATGGTACGTAGGCAGAGTAATTAAGTGATGGAAAATACCTGCTTCACGTGCGCCATCGCGCTGGAAGTTTTGCACTAGTAAATCGGCTGCTTGCGCAAGTTCTGTTGCATCCATTTCTGGTGCCATAAGGCCTTTATTGTCGCCAAAGCTTGGGTAAGCACTAAGGTCACGGCCTGCTTCTTCCCACTCTTGATATACTTGCTCACGAAACTTAAGCGTCCAGTTAAACGAAGGCGAGTTGTTGTATACCAGTTTTGCATTTGGCACGTGTTCTTTAACACGATTTACCAGTTCTGCAATTTGCTTAACATGAGGTTTTTCTGTTTCAATCCACAGTAAATCAGCGCCCGACTGCAAGCTCGTAATACAATCTAGTACTACGCGGTCTTTTTCAGTGCCTTCGCGGAATTGAAATAAACCGTTATCTAGGCGAGTTGGTTTACATAACTGGCCATTAATTTTCATTGCTGTGTCGCCTTCATTTAAGTCATCAACACCGTTAATTGGCGTCGTTTCTAAAAATGCATTGTATTGGCTTGCTAAGTCACCTGGTGTTTGCGACACAGGTACTTTTTGAGTAAGGCTTGCACCTAATGAATCTGTACGTGCCACAATAATACCGTTATCAATACCAAGTTCTAAAAAGGCGTAACGTACTGCGTTAATCTTTGCTAAAAAGTCTTCGTGTGGAACGGTAACTTTACCCGCTTGGTGACCACATTGTTTGGCGTCAGATACTTGGTTTTCTATTTGAATGGCACACGCACCGGCTTCAATCATTTTTTTAGCCAGTAAGTAAGTTGCTTCTTCGTTACCAAAACCTGCGTCAATATCAGCAATAATTGGCACAACATGAGTTTCAAAGTTGTCTATTTTATCAATAACAGCTTGAACATCGCCGCCATTCGCTTTTGCTGCATCTAGGTCGTTAAACAAGTGGTCTAGTTCACGTGCATCAGCTTGCTTTAAAAATGTGTAAATTTCTTCAATTAATGCAGGTACTGATGTTTTTTCGTGCATACTTTGATCTGGCAGCGGACCGAATGCAGAGCGAAGTGCTGCAACCATCCAGCCACTTAAGTATACATAGCTGCGTTTAGTTGTTTTTTGATGGCGCTTAATAGCCATCATCATTTGTTGGGCAGTAAAGCCATGCCAACACCCTAAAGATTGGGTGTACAGGCTTGTGTCGGCGTCATATGCAGCCATATCTTCACGCATAACGTCTGCTGTGTATTGCGCAATTTCAATCCCTGTACGAAAACGGTTTTGTAAACGCATACGGCTTGCGTATTCAGGGTTAATAGCTTTCCATGCGCTGCCTTGTGATTGGCAAAGAGTAGAGAGTGTGTCTGTTTCGCGTTGATATGTTGTCATAATAAAATCCTTCGAACGAGTGTGTAAATTATTTTAATGTTGTGAGAGTGGCTAGGAGTGTGTGCTCCGTTTCGCTTGATTCAACATTAGGCTCCTTTTCTAGATTTAGTAAATTTATAGTTGTTATTGTGGCTATACATTTTGTGAATGGCTAAAAAGCACTCAACATTGCCTTTTTGAGTTATTGTTGCCTTAACGCACAAGCACACAACAACATCGCGACCGTTTAAGGAAGGCAATTATGTCCCACACTCTCACACATTCAGGACTCAGCGTAGACACACAACTCGCTGATTTTGTTAAAAATCAATTACTACCAGGCACTCACTTAAGTGAGCATCAATTTTGGCAAAGCTTTGCACATATAGTTCAAACACTTACCCCTACAAATAAGGCACTGCTTGAAAAGCGAGAATTGCTTCAACAGCAAATAGATGACTACCATCTTGCTAATAAAACGTGGGATAGCGTTAAGTACCATGCCTTTTTGCAAGATATTGGCTATTTAGTTAAAGAGCCTGCCAACTTTGAAATTGAAACCAAAAATGTAGAACCCGAAGTAGCCCTTACAGCAGGCCCTCAGTTGGTTGTGCCTGTAAGTAACGCACGCTTTGCACTTAATGCCGCTAACGCACGTTGGGTTTCGTTATACGACGCCTTATACGGTACAGATGTGTTAAGCGAAGACGATGGAGCCGAAAAAGGCAATACCTACAATCCTGTTCGTGGTTTTAAGGTAATGGCCTACGCTCGCCAGTTTTTAGATAAAGCATTGCCGTTAACTGATGGCTCGCATATAGAAAGCACTAATTATTCAGTAGTAGATGGCGCACTTTTAATTACGTTACGTGATAGCTCTCAAACCACATTAGCTGACCCATCTCAGCTTATTGGCTATCAAGGTGAAGCACAAAACCCAACCGTAGTGTTATTAAAAAACAATGATTTACACATAGAGCTACATATAGATCACCACCACATTATTGGCCAAGCAGATAAAGCAGGCTTAAAAGATGTAGTGTTAGAGGCCGCGCTTACAACCATTATGGATTGTGAAGATTCTGTAGCTGCGGTAGATGCAGAAGATAAAGTACAAGTTTATAAAAATTGGCTTGGTTTGATGCAAGGTAACCTAGTTGAATCGTTTAAAAAAGGCGATAAAACCGTAGAGCGCACTCTGCAAAGTGATAAAACATACACCGCACTCGATGGCGGCACAGTTACTTTAAAAGGCCGTAGCATGATGTTTGTTAGAAACGTTGGCCATTTAATGACGAACCCAGCTATTACCGATGTGTACAATCAACCGGTATTTGAAGGCATTATGGATGCGATGTTTACTGCTACCGCTGCCCTGCACGACCTAAATAAAAAAACAGGTATAAAAAACTCAAGCGCGCAAAGTATTAATATAGTAAAACCAAAAATGCATGGCCCTGAAGAGGTAGCGTTTACTAACACTTTATTTAGCTTAGTAGAGGAAGCGCTAAGCTTACCTAAAAACACGCTTAAAATGGGTATTATGGATGAAGAACGCCGTACTTCTGTAAACCTAAAAGCCTGTATTTATGCAGCTAAAGAGCGTGTTGTATTTATAAATACTGGATTTTTAGACCGCACAGGCGATGAAATTCATACCTCTATGCAAGCGGGCGTTGTGCTTCCAAAAGCACAGATTAAGCAGCAATCATGGATACAAGCTTATGAGGATCGCAACGTCGATATTGGCCTTGCTTGTGGCTTAAGTCATAAAGCACAAATAGGTAAAGGCATGTGGCCAATGCCAGATAAAATGGCATTAATGATGGAGCAAAAACAAGCTCACCCTAAATCAGGCGCTAATACAGCATGGGTGCCCTCCCCTACAGCCGCTACTCTGCATGCAATGCATTATCACGATATAAACGTATTTACCGAGCAGCAAAGTATAGCTAAACGTGCTATTGCGAGCCTTAATGACCTGCTTACACCGCCGCTAATGACAGATGCTAAAACGCTTTCAAAAGAAGATATTCAAAGTGAGCTAGAAAACAACGCACAAGGTATTTTAGGTTACGTTGTACGTTGGATTGATCAAGGCGTTGGTTGCTCAAAAGTACCCGACATTAACCATATCGGGCTAATGGAAGATAGAGCAACACTGCGTATTTCAAGCCAGCATATGGCTAATTGGTTGCTAAATGGCGTGTGTTCACAGGCGCAAATAAAATCAACAATGGCTAAAATGGCCAAAGTAGTTGATGGTCAAAACGAGCACGACACTGCGTATACACCCATGGCAATAAACGAAGAAACCCTTAATAACAGCATTGCGTTTCAAGCTGCTACTGCACTGGTTTTGGAGGGTGTAACACAACCTAGTGGTTACACTGAACCACTACTACATAGCTACCGTATAAAATATAAAGCACAAAAAACGAATACGCTTTAACCGCTTAAGCAAAGTTCAGATTAAGTGCTAAACCAGCTTTTAAGCTGGTTTTTTATCGCCTAAAATTAGAATAACATCACTTTTAAGGCATTTTAAAGGTATATAGATAATACACATGAATATCTAACATTTATTCAAACGTAAAAAAGCGTGTTTTGCATACACAAAACACGCTTTTTAAATCTTTTAGCTAGGGCGTGTTGATCTTTGTGGTATGAAAAACAAACAGCATGAAGATAAGGTATAATTGAATTCGCCAGAAAACTTTACACCGAACCTACATGCCAAGATTAATGTTAACAGACGGGACATGGA
>NZ_JACGWD010000122.1:0-5608 GCF_014077565.1 Pseudoalteromonas sp. 5Ae-yellow | reverse complement strand
ATTGTTGTTTTGCCCAATGAGTATGTTCGTTAATCATAATGTGCCCTCAAACAAGATTTGAAGATCTGATCATGACATTGAGATTTAGTTCAAAAAAATCCCCGCTAATTTCTTAGCAGGGATTTGTATATAAGAGACAGCTTACTAAGCGCCTTTTTTGTTTATTTAGTTCTTTTATTTAGTCTTCGTGTTTGTTTTGCATGTTCACTAAGTTCAGTTAAACCTAATTGGTCGTAACTTTTTTCCATCATTTCAAGCGCTGGATCTAAGTAACTGCTTTGTGAGTAATGTTCAACAACAAATTTACCTCTATTAGCAGCAGCTAAATAAGCTTCACGCTCATAATAGTAAGTGGCTACTTTCAATTCATAACGAGCCATACGATTTAAAAGCCACACTAAACGACGCTTAGCTTCAGGTGCGTAATCACTTTTTGGAAAGCGTTTTACTAGTGTCGATAAATCGGTAAATGCAACACGAGTACGGTTAGCATCACGGTCAGCTCTATCTACACCAAAGTATTCTTGGAACGCATTTTTATCAGCTTTAATGTTTACTAAACCACGCATGTAATACATGTAATCTAGGTCTTTATGGTTTGGATTTAAGCGAATAAAGCGGTCAATGGTTGCAAGTGCTTGTTCAGTATTACCTGATTGGTAATGTGCATACACTAAGTCCATTTGTACTTGTTTAGAGAATGGCCCAAACGGATAGCGGGAGTCTATTGCACTCAAAAGTTCGATTGCACGAGCATATAGGCCAGAATCTAGTGTTTCTTTTGCATCTTCATATAAAGCGTGTGCAGATTTATTCGGTACACGTTGAATGTCTTCTTGGTCTGGAGCAGACGAACAAGCGCCTAAACTAAGTACAGAAACTGAAAAAACAATGGCAAATGCACGTTTCCCTATTTTATTTATCATTTTATTTGTTACCTTCGATGTCTTCGGCTAGGCCAAGTCGGTAAAACCGAGTAAACTATGCGTATTATATTATGCTTTTATTAAAAGCGATTCTAACCCAGTCGAGCAAAGCTTGCACTGGTAAATTGGGTAAAGTTACTAATGTCAGAGCAAATTTCTCTTCAAGCCGACGTTCCAACCGAACTAGGTGGTAAACGTCTAGACCAAGTATTAGCACAATTGTTCCCTGATTATTCACGTTCTCGTATAAAAACGTGGATATTGGATGATAAAATCACCGTAGATGGTGAAATTTTCAACACTCCACGCGAAAAGCTACTAGGTGGTGAAGTTGTAAGTGTTGAGACAACAATTGAAGCTCCACGCGAATACGAAGCACAAGATATCAAATTAAACATTGTTTATGAAGACGATGATATTTTGGTAATTAATAAACCAATGGGCCTAGTGGTTCACCCTGGAGCGGGCAATCCTAATGGAACAGTGCTAAACGCATTACTACATTACTACCCTGAAATAATTAACGTGCCACGCGCAGGTATTGTGCATCGTTTAGATAAAGACACGACCGGTTTAATGGTTGTAGCTAAAACGATTCCAGCACAAACGCATTTAGTAACAGCGCTACAAAAGCGTGAAAACTTCACGCGTGAATATGAAGCACTGTGTAATGGCACTATGACCGCAGGTGGTATGGTTGAAAAAGCGATTGGCCGCCATCCGACTCAGCGTACTCATATGGCAGTACATGAACTGGGTAAACCGGCAATTACACATTATCGTGTTGCTGAAAAATTCCGTGCTCATACTCGTTTACGTCTGCGCCTAGAAACAGGCCGTACTCATCAAATTCGCGTGCACATGGCACATTTAAATCATCCGCTAATTGGCGATCAATCTTATGGCGGCCGTCCGCGTCCACCTAAAGGTGCAACACCTGAGTTATTTGAGTTACTTCGTAGCTTTAGACGCCAAGCACTACATGCTGTAAAATTGAGTATTGCGCACCCAATCACCGGTGAAATGATGACATGGCAAGCACCTATCCCAGACGATATGGTCGCGATGACACATGCACTACGTGAAGATACTAAAGCTAATCCTGATATCGATAGATAATGCACTTATTGTCAGCTACATGGCAAAACCTTCATAAAGTAGGAACGTTAAGTACTACTTGTGGAGGTGGTGTTTCAAAAATCCCATTTAAAAGTTTTAATTTGGGATTCCATGTTGGTGATAATCAAAATCATGTATCAAAAAACCGCTCATTACTAACAAATCTCCTACCTAAACCTGCCGTGTGGCTAAATCAAGTTCATAGCTCTAATGTTGTTATTGTTGATGAACATTTTGATTTTGATGAGTTACACGATGGTGATGCGCTTTATACTCAGTTATTAAATCAGCCTTTGGCTATCATGACCGCCGATTGCTTACCTATTTTATTAGTGAGTGATGATGAAAAAGAAGTTGCAGCTATACACGGCGGCTGGCGAGGACTTGAGCAGGGAATTATTAAAAATACATTAGAGTGCTTTAGTACAGAATATGAAAACATAAATGCGTGGTTAGGGCCTGCAATTGGACCAAACCGATTTGAGGTTGGGGCAGAAGTGTTTGAGTTATTTCAAAAAAGGTCTTCTTCATTTATTCAAGCATTTACACCACAAGCTAATGGCAAATATCTTGCTGATATTTACGGTATTGCGCGTACTTTACTTACCCAGCAAGGAGTTAAAAATATTACGGGTGGCGACTATTGTACAGTCTCTCAAAGTGACTTATTTTTTTCTTATCGACGAGATGGACAAACAGGACGTATGGCTAGTTTGATCTGGCGCAAGTAATTAGTATCTTTAATCATTATATTTCCTCCTACACCTTGAACAAACACCTAAACATACCCATTAATTAAGCAATTAGATTATTTAATAGGTAACACCATGCGTTTAGATAGATTTACAAGTAAATTTCAATCTGCGCTCTCTGATGCGCAATCGCTAGCCCTTGGCCGCGATCATCAATTTATTGAACCCGTACATTTAATGTATTCACTACTAAAGCAAAGTGGCTCTAGCGTACGTGCATTATTTGCACAAACGGGTGTCAGCGCTGACGAACTCAACACCAAGCTTTCACAAGAAATAGAAAAATTATTTAAGGTCGAAGGTGTCGGTGGTGACGTTCAGCTATCAAATAATATGGCTTCACTTATTAATCTATGCGATAAGTACGCGCAAAAACGCAAAGACAAATATATTTCAAGTGAATTATTTGTACTGGCTGCATGCGATGATAAAGGTCCACTTGGCGATATATTTAGGTCGTTAAATATTACCTCGACCAAAATTGAAACTGCAATTAAAGCGATTCGCGGCGGCCAAAAAGTTGATGACCCAAATGCCGAAGAAACACGTCAAGCGCTTGAAAAGTTCACGATTGATCTAACTGAGCGAGCTGAGCAAGGTAAGCTTGACCCCGTTATTGGTCGCGATGACGAAATTCGCCGCACGATTCAGGTATTACAACGTCGTACTAAAAATAACCCTGTATTAATCGGTGAACCGGGTGTTGGTAAAACAGCAATCGCGGAGGGGTTAGCACAGCGTATTATTAACGGTGAAGTACCTGAAGGATTAAAAAATAAACGCGTACTATCACTTGATTTAGGTGCGTTAGTTGCGGGTGCTAAATACCGTGGCGAATTTGAAGAACGTCTAAAATCAGTATTAAACGAATTGGCTAAAGAAGAAGGCCAAGTCATTTTATTTATTGATGAAATACATACTATTGTGGGTGCAGGAAAAAGTGATGGCGCAATGGATGCAGGCAATATGTTAAAGCCAGCATTAGCACGCGGTGAGTTACACTGCGTTGGCGCAACCACGCTTGATGAATATCGTAAATACATAGAAAAAGACGCAGCTCTTGAGCGTCGATTTCAAAAGGTACTTATTGAAGAGCCATCTGTTGAAGATACCATCGCAATATTGCGTGGCTTAAAAGAGCGGTATGAGCTACATCATTCAGTAGAAATTACTGATCCTGCGATTGTAGCTGCGGCGCAGTTATCTCATCGTTACATTAGCGACCGTCAGTTACCTGATAAAGCAATTGATTTAATAGATGAAGCGGGTTCTTCAATTCGATTACAAATTGACTCAAAACCAGAGTCATTAGATAAACTCGAACGTCGCATTATCCAACTAAAGTTGGAGGATAATGCGCTAGCGAAAGAAAAAGACGAAGCAAGTCAAAAACGCCGAGCTGAAATGCAAGAATTGATCACCGACCTTGACGGCCAATACCGCGAGCTGGACGAAATATGGAATGCTGAAAAAGCATCACTTCAAGGCACGCAAGTAATTAAAGCCGAGCTTGAACAAGCAAGATTAGATTTAGATGTAGCGCGAAGAGCAAGTGATTTACAGCGTATGTCAGAGCTGCAATATGGACGAATTCCAGAGCTTGAGCGCAAGCTCGATTTAGCCTCACAAGCCGAAATGCAAGAAATGACTCTGCTTAAAAACCAAGTAGGTGAGGATGAAATTGCTGAAATATTGTCTCGTTGGACAGGTATTCCTGTGGCAAGAATGCTACAAGGTGAGCGTGAAAAGCTACTGCAAATGGAAGATAAGTTACACAGTAAGGTTATAGGGCAAGATGAAGCGGTTGTTGCTGTTTCTAATGCAATACGCCGCTCGCGTGCAGGGCTTGCAGATCCTAATCGTCCTATTGGCTCTTTCTTATTTTTAGGCCCAACTGGTGTGGGTAAAACAGAGCTTACAAAAGCACTGGCTGGTTTTATGTTTGATACCGAAGATGCCATGGTGCGTATCGACATGTCTGAGTTTATGGAAAAACATTCAGTTGCACGCTTAGTCGGGGCACCTCCCGGTTATGTGGGTTATGAAGAGGGCGGTTATTTAACAGAGGCAGTACGCCGTAAACCTTACTCAGTAATACTGCTTGATGAAATAGAAAAAGCACATCCAGATGTGTTTAATATTTTACTGCAAGTATTAGATGATGGCCGATTAACTGACGGGCAAGGTAGAACCGTTGATTTTAAAAATACCGTTATTATTATGACCTCAAATTTAGGTTCAGATATTATCCAAGAGCAAGCGGGTAATAATGACTACACGACCCTTAAAGCTAAAGTAATGGAAGTATTAATTAATGAGTTTAGGCCTGAGTTTATTAACCGTATAGACGAGACGGTTGTGTTCCATCCGTTAGCTAACGAGCACATAAAAGAAATAGCTGATATTCAGTTAATGAAATTACGTGAGCGTTTAACTGAAATGGGATATTTACTTGAAATAAGTGATGCGGCTCTTGATAAAATTGCAGCAAGTGGGTTTGATCCTGTGTACGGTGCACGTCCGCTTAAGCGGGCTATCCAACAAACGATAGAAAACCCACTGGCTCAAAAGCTACTTAATGGGGACTACATACCTGGTTGCGTGATTGTTATTGATGCAAATGACGACGCTTTGGTATTTACCAAACGCTAATTGTAAATAATTAAACTCTAAAGCCGCTAAAATAGCTGTCTCTTATACACAAATCCCTGCTAAGAAATTAGCGGGGATTTTTTTGAACTAAATCTCAATGTCATGATCAGATCTTCAAATCTTGTTTGAGGGCACATTATGATTAACGAACATACTCAT
>NZ_JACGWD010000004.1:0-111868 GCF_014077565.1 Pseudoalteromonas sp. 5Ae-yellow | reverse complement strand
GCTTCCTTCAGACCCCACCGTTGGCCAGTGACGCCCTTGCCATTCAGATTATCTTCCCCTTAGTCAGGGTAATAAGGCATCTTTCAGCCTATCGGGTTTGCCAGCTTCGCTGGGCAAACAAAAAACGCGCTTAAATTGCTTTAAGCGCGTTTTTTATTAACTTTTTAAAAGTGACTAAACCAAATCACTCAAGGCTGCTAGTACCACAATACTCGCCAACCCTATTTGAGCAATTAAGCTAATAAACGAAAAGCCCCTAAGCACAAATAAACCCCAAGGATGTTTAATATGTGGATATAACGCACAGCGTTTTAAAGTGGTCGCAAAGAAAAAACAAATCACTGCAACCATGGTTAAACCCAGCGTCAGCTCGCTTTTAATTGAGAGTGTTTCATCAAAAAAGAAGAACAACTGCAAAGGCAGCAATATAGTGACAATAGCGTGCAGCACATGTACTTTTTTAATACGATCAAACTGCCCTTCCGGCGAAAGCTCTTTAATACCAAAGTCACGCTCTAAGCATTTAACTAAGTTATTGGCTTTAATACTAACCGCCAAACGGTAACAACTTAAGCCTTCTTTATTGCGCGCTCTAAAGTTATAACCCGCTTTAATTAACAGCACCATTAACGATTCATTTTTAGCAAATACAGCGTAATGAAGCGCTGTATTACCTAAATTATCAACCGCTTTTTTATCTTGCTTTGCAAGTAGCGTTTCAACCACATTTACATAGCCTTTTTCGGCGGCCCACATGAAGGCTGTTTTATTGTTCTCGTCAGCAAGAACGCCTGTGGCGCCTTGTTCAATAAAACGCATGGCCATTGTTTGCTTGGCTGTTTTTTTACGTAAGTGCGTTAATAATGCTTTTTCTAGCAGTACAACAGAGTCAACATCAGGAGAAACCTGTGTAAGCAACGTAAAGTAGTCTTTACCCGCCGCTACTTTTTCGCTAGCAAGTTCAGAAAGAGTATCTAAATCAGCAATAGACTCTGGAATAAACGCACTTAAGCGCTCTCTAAAATCAACTTCTTTCCAAAGGGCTAATGTATCTTTTGCCGAAAGTTTACTTTTATTATTTAGCGCATGCTCAATTAACGTGAAATAGCGTTTACTAAAAAACAAATCGACTAAAGACAGTGGCGTATCTATGGTATTTTGCGCAGCCACACTTGCGTATTTTTCAAGGCGTTGGCACAACATAAGCACTAAGCTTTCAGGGGTGTATTCATTATCGTAGTAATGGCTTTTAACCGCACTAATATACGCTTGTGCGTCTTCGTCATATTCAGAGATATGTTGAAAGTAACATTCTTCAAATGGTTCTAGCGGGGTTAGCCATGCCAAATAATAAATAGGCGGTAACACGGTGGTGCATACACCATCGTCTTCATTTGTAGAACGACAAGCAGGCCAAGCTTCCAAAGCATCTAAAATAAAGGCACCGTTTTGTTCTACCAGTCCTTTAATAAGTAATGGGTATTCCTTTGGCCAAATCAGTACATTTTCCATTAAAACAACACAACTCCAGTGTGGCTTGGGGGTGGTAAGTTATATCAGTTTTTAGCTGACACCACGCTTAATCAAAGTGTCGATATTCTAGCACACCTTTGTTTTGCTGCTAGCGCAAAATTACGCAATAGCAACAATCCTTTACTTACAAATATAAAAACGGCCAAGTACATAAGTAATTGGCCGTTTTTGAGGTTGGAGTTGGGCTTAATCAGAGCCAGACAAATAGTCTATTTACTTTTTAACTCGCTAATAACTTGATCTAAACCCACTTCAGAAATACGTTGAATAATCTCTTTTTGCTTAGCACTTAATAGTGAAATGCCTTCGGCAACAATATCGTATACTTTCCACTCATCATTTTTACCTAAACGAAGCTTAAAACTTAAGTCGATTGTAGGCGCATTTGGCTCAATAATTTGTGTATTAACTGTTGCGTACTCAGAGTCACTTTTTGCGTTATTACGCTCAAATACTACTTTTTGACCTGTGTACTTCATTAGTGCACCAGCGTATGTGCCTGTTAAGTAATGCTCTACTGCATCTATAAATTGAACAGCCTGCTCGCGCTCAATGCCTTTAATGTGTTTACCTAATAATTTAAACGACACAAACTTAACATCAATATGTGGCATTAAACGTTTTTCAACAATGGCAGCCATCGCTTCTTTGCTTGCTGTGCCTTTTGAATTTACTTGGCCAATGTCTGCAAATAGCTTATCGGCTACTGATTCAAGTAACTGATCTGGCGATTGCTGAGTTTGTGCAAATAACGAACTACTAAAAAAAGCAGTGGCTAAAACGATTAGTTTAAAGAGTTTCATAATTGTATATGTCTGTGTGATTAAGATGGCTTTAGTTTACGCGAACTATACGCAATAAAAAAGGCACAAATAAGCAACTTATTAATGCCCAAAACGCACCAATAAAATAACTAAAATAAATTCAAGCAGTTAGAAACCACCGTTAACAGCTCATATACAACCGGCATTTTGTCCTCATTGTAATTGTTAATAGGTCGCCCTTATCATTTAGTTATCACTTGAATCAGACAAACATTTGGCACCTATGAAAACGTCACTTAAAACACTTATTATTTCTTTTGTATTAGTAGTTTCACTTTTTGGCAAACTTGCTTTTGCTCAATCGAACCACGGTTATGCCGTTGATTTTCTCAAAGGCGAAGGTAACGTAAACGGCGTTAAGCTTGCGTATCAGTATCATGCACCTAGCATGCAAAATATAATTGGTGATGCACGCTTTTACTTTGAAACCAGCGTAAATATGTGGGAATACCGCCACGGCGATGAAACACAATCAAACCTAGTACTTGCTATGTCACCTGTGCTGCAATTTCCTGCCTTTAGTTTTAACAACACCCCATTTTATGTAGAGGCAGGGATTGGTGTATCACTGATTGATGAAACGCAGTTTGCCGGTAAAAACATAAGTACTCACTACCAGTTTGAAGACCGCATAGGCCTTGTTGCCGACTTTGGTCATACTAACGTTGCCCTTAGAGTTATTCACTATTCAAACGCAGGCTTTAAAGAGCCAAACCCAGGGCTTAACTTTTTAACGCTTTCGGTAGCTAGACGTTTTTAAGGTTATTGATTGTGTTTAAAGTTATTGATTGCGTTTAAAATTATTGATTGTGTTTTGAGTAATTTAATTGCTGTTATAGCGTAAAACGGTCACACTTAAACGTACTAAATATTAAGTGATACTGCGATGCAAACTTGGCATATTGTAATTATTGTCGCTGTTGTTCTTGCCATTATCATTGGTAATATTGCGCTGATTAGACTCTCTGCAAAACAGGAGTTTATAAAGCCCAACGCCAATATAAAAAATACAACAAACACAAAAAAGCCCTGATCAATCAGGGCTTTTTCAAAAATACCAACTCGCTAAATATATTTTTGCTAATTTAGCCTACTAGCCAATGCGCCATTAGCGCAATAACAGGTAAAGTAATTAGCGTTCGCAAAATAAATATAATAAATAGCTCTAAAATATTTACCGGTATTTTACTGCCAAGTAAAAGTGCACCTACCTCAGACATATAAATAAGCTGAGTTACACTCATTGCGGCAATAATAAAGCGCGTTACATCACTTTCAATAGTCCCTGCTGCTAATATTGACGGAATAAACATATCAGCAAAACCAACCATAATAGTTTGCGACGCAGCGGCTGCTTCGGGTACTTGCAATAGCTCTAAAAATGGCACAAACGGCATACCTAAATACTGAAATATAGGCGTATGCTCAGCAATGATCAGTGCAAATGTGCCTACCGCCATTACTACAGGTAACACACCAAACACCATATCAAGCGCATTATGTACGCCCTCTTTTATAGTGCCTTTAACACCCGTTGAGTTATCAGCTTTTGCTAATGCAACATCTAACGAATGCCCAAATAAAGTTTTATGACCCGGAATTGTTTCAGCGTCTCTATCTGGCTCAGTGCCATCAATGAGTAAGTCTTTTTTAAAGCGCAGTGGCGGTAATCGCGGCACAATAATAGCGGCAACAATACCGGCTAAACATACCGTTGCGTAAAACGGTGCAAATAGGTATTCAAGTTTAACTTGCCCAAGCACCACTAAACTAAATGTAATTGAAACCGCTGAAAACGTAGTACCAATAATAGCCGCTTCGCGTTGTGTATAATGCTTTTGATCGTACTGCCTTGCAGTCATCAAAATACCCACACTGCCATCACCTAACCACGATGCAGTACAGTCAACCGCACTTCTACCTGGTACACCAAATACAGGGCGCATTACTTTGGTCATTAACGTACCAGCAAGCTCTAATAGACCAAAGTTAATTAATAGCGGCAGTAATAAGCCCGCTAAAATAAATACCGAAAACAACACTGGCAATAAGTCATTTAATACCAGCGCGCCAGTATTGGCCGAGGTAATCATCTCGCTGCCTAAGCTTAAGTACGTCATTAAACCAAACGCCATACCAAATAAGCGCACCACCAGCCATGTCCAGCTCACATCAAATAAATGCTTTAACAAAGGTGAGTTACATATAGCGGCGGGTTTAAACACTTTAGTAATTACAGAAATAACCCCTGTAATGCAAATAATGAGAGTAATAATTGCTTGAGCAGAGCCAAGCATCATTGCTTGAACCGCTTTTGCCATAACGGCAATAGGAATGGTCATCCCTTGCGAAGTACTAATGGGTGTCATAAATAAAAACACACCAATTAACGAAGGAACCAAAAAAGTAAACCAAGTGCGCCACGTATAGTGTGAACGTTCAGGTAGCTGAGACATATTGTTTAACCTATAAAAACCACAAAAAGAGCATAGCGCTCTTTTTATGGTAAAACTTATTATTATTTAAATTTTAATGCCGCGCTGAATGAGTGCTGCTTCTAATGCTTGTTGTAAACCATTCATAGTACCTGGCTCAAGCGTTTCGCCTTTATCATCCATCCACGTTAAGCTAGTACCGCCTTCTTTAGTTTTACTTACTAAAATTTGATATTGGCCTTCATCAATAGGTAGTTGAGCTACGTCATCACCCCAAATTGAATCCCAAACGCTTGTTTCTGGTTTAGTATAATCTGCAGTAATTAAGCCCGTATCTGGGTTAATTTCAACAATAGAGAACGACAAGCGCTCTAAAAAACCAGAGAAGCGGTCAAACACAGCTTCGTAAGATTGCTCAGTTACAAGTGCTGCATTACCTTTGTTATCAAAGCCCATTTCAAGAGAAATAATACCTTGGCGTTTACGCATATCAACTTCAAGTTGACGGTAACGGTAATCAAACTCGCTCACTACTTGGTTAAGCGCACGTACTTCTAACTGCTGCTTTAACAAATCAGTAAGTGTATGGTCGCCTTTAAAATCTATCAGCTCTACACGTAAAGACGCAGTACGCTGATGTGACTTTTCTTCAATAGTGAATCTAAACTTTTCTAAGTCATCGTTAACTTCATCGCCCCACCACCAAAAGCTTTCTTCTGTTTTGATGATTGAGTACCAATCAGTTTCAATAATACCAAGTAGTTTATCTTCTTTAGTAGTTGCCGCATTATTATCAGCTAGGACAGATTTAATCGTATCCCAAAGAAATTCATCTAAATCAGCAATGCCATCGTTTTTATCAAAATAAATACGCGCTTGTTTATCTGTCTCTTCTACCCAACTGCCTTTCGCAATTGTTAATACTTGTGCCGGTGGGCGGTAATTTGTAGCTTCAGGATTATTGTCGTATTGACCTACATCCATTTTATAAACTGGGTCTTGAGCTGGTTGAGATAACGACGCTGGTGCTTTTACAGGCTCATGCGTACGATAGTTACGCTCGTCATGTGCCTTATTAATAAATACACTACACCCTGATAAACTTACCAATACACTTACTGCAAGTGCTTTTGGGATCCAATACTGCACAGATATTTCTCCTTAGCATACCCTTTAATTGTTTTAACAAATATATGAGTGGGTAATACCGATTTGGTTCAGTGTAAAATCAATATTAACTTTACATTTATTATTTGGCTGCCTAAATGCAATAAAGTTCAGCACTTCAACTTAGTAAGCAACTAAGCGCAAATAAGCGCAAATAAGCAAATTTTAGCTATGGTACTTTCCCGTGCCAGTAAAAACAAGAAACACCGCACTTTAAAAGCGCTTAATTAGCGTGTGCTGTAGTTTAGAGCCCTTTTTGTGTTAAACTTCGCCGCCGTGCAACTTCTCGTGTGTATTTTTGGTGTTGCCAACTCGGTTGATATAATCCAAGTAACAAGGTATTTGAACTCATGACTGCATTTTCAAATCATCAAATTGTTTTAACAGCGATTGGCGAAGACAGACCCGGTATTGTAAGTGAACTAACCCAACTGGTTAGCGATTGCCACTGCAACATTATTGACAGCCGTATTGCTATTTTAGGCTGCGAATTTACCTTCATAATGCTACTTAGCGGCGACATGTCGGCAATAAGCCGCATAGAGCACGTACTGCCCACTAAAGCCATGGAACTTGGCCTGCTAACCATGATGAAGCGTACAGCAAGTCATACTCCTAGCGAGTTTTGTGCAGGTTACACCCTAGAATACACAGGCATAGACACCCCTGGTACATTGAGCAAAGTAACGCGCTTTTTTGCCGACAATAATATTAGTATTTGCTCACTTAAGTCAGACACTTATTCTCAAGAAGACAACATTAAAATGCGTTGTGAACTTGAATTCAACATACCTGTTGATGTAGATATAGATCAATTTAAAATTAGTTTTGAGAGCCTTTCTCACACACTAAACGTAGATTATATTTTTAAACGAATTCGTTAAGGATGCTAAACATGAACACAATTAGTCCATTACAAGCTGGCGATACTGCACCCGCTTTTAGCCTACAAAACCAAAACGACGAAACAGTAACATTAAGCGAGCTGTTAAAAGAGCAACAAGTGCTTGTGTACTTTTACCCTAAAGCGTCAACGCCGGGTTGTACTGTACAAGCCGAAAACCTACGCGATGAGCAAGCACAGCTTGCTAAATTTAACACCCGCGTTGTAGGTATTAGCCCAGATCCAATTAAGCGCCTTAAAAACTTTGAAACTAAAAAAGAGCTTAACTTTGATTTATTAGCCGATGAAGACCACGCCATTGCAGAAGCATTTGGTGTATGGGGCTACAAAAAGTTTATGGGTAAAGAGTACGATGGTATTCACCGCCTGACATTTTTAGTAGGCCAAGACGGTAAAATAAAACACCTATTTGATAAGTTTAAAACTAAAGATCATCATCAAGTAGTGTTGGATTATTTAGCTGCAGAATAAGTTTGTGGCAGAATAAGCTAGCGGCTAAGTAAGTTAGCTACCAGCTATTAGACAAATACAGAAAAGCGTTGCTCAAGGGCAACGCTTTTTTTATGCTAGTTATTAAACCTTAGATTTATAAGAGCATGCTCGAGGGATAAATAGGCAATCAATAATTTTGATGTATGAAGTCAAGATTTTATCCCTATGGTTTTAGGTTAAATTTATGGAGAATCCCTCAAGCCTCAATTGTTAATATTACGCCATCAATACAGTGAAAATACACAAGGCTATTAACACTATTTGCTATTGTTTTGTCTTTTCCCATTATTGATGATTAGTCTAAATTGTTGCGCTCTTTTAAAACCCTGAAACTGATCATATGCTGCATAAATTGCCAAGGAAATAACGCCCCCCCTGACTGACAAAAAGAGCCACTCTAAAAGGGTTGAATCCCCGTCAAACAAGCCAGCTCCCCCCTTAAACAGGGCATCTAAAAACAA
Organism: Pseudoalteromonas sp. 5Ae-yellow; assembly: GCF_014077565.1. Lineage (NCBI taxonomy): Bacteria > Pseudomonadati > Pseudomonadota > Gammaproteobacteria > Alteromonadales > Pseudoalteromonadaceae > Pseudoalteromonas > Pseudoalteromonas sp. 5Ae-yellow. The sequence goes on along the minus strand of NZ_JACGWD010000004.1, from coordinate 104,052 downwards.
TAATAATATAATAAAAGCAGCGTTACTGATAACTTCATTTTTTAGATCTGTTAATTTTTCTACTGCAATCCCTATCTTTTTTTGATTACCTTTTAGCTCACTTACATCCTTTAACACACCTTCAATATAGTTAAACAACGCCCACGTTAACGCACTCGCGGCAGCCACAAAGTAAGGGAAAACTGCCAATACAGTATCAAATAACTTTTTTGCAGCCCCATTAGTCATATGCAAAACAGCGAAACATAGAATTAAAGACGCCAAGATATATAAACCAATTAATAATGGTTTTTTAACTTTTACCCATATGTTTAATTGTCGCATAAACTTCAGCACCTAAATTTGACTCTTTATAATTTAAGGTATGCACAGAGTCTGCTTTTTCACCTAACTCCATTTGAGAATCATCAGTTTCATTCTCACTTTCAATAGACGGTAGACTTACTGTATCAATATTTTCATTACTACTATGCGCCTTCTTGCCGCCTCGCTCACCTTCTGTGACAACACTCCAACTACCTTCGCCTTCTGCAATATACTCTAGATAGTTAGATACAGGTGACTCTGGTACTTTTAAATCACCAGAGTCATTTTTCAAAGTAATATCTATCTCATCTTGCCCAAATATATCTTGCAATGCTTCAACCGCATCCCTTGCTTTTTGGTTTGTATCTAAAATATTTGGAGATATCAACTTAAACTCTAGCCTGTATATTTTACTTTTCGAACTTACAATGTTCCAAAACTTAGCTGACTCTGACTTACCTTCAATAAAAATACGATGGTTATAAGTAGCAAGTACTGGGTCAGTAAAGGCTGTCTGCAATGACCTAGCAATATGTTCAGGGTCGCCATATCGCCAATCTTTCCTAACAAATATGTGTTGCGTTTGTATATCAATTACTACTGATAACGGGATCCAGTTGTCATGCACCACTTCAACAATGTCACCTGGAATTTTTTCACCTGTTTGCTGTTTTTTTAGTTTTGCAATTTTCCCACAATAAAAACGTCCATTTGGAAAATCATATCCAAAAGACGGAACAAGTTCTTTAAACCCAAGTACGCTATAAAGAGCGCCTGCTGACTTAAACTCTCTATCATTCTTTATCGCTGGTAAAATTGCATGGCCTTTAACTGGTGGTATTGCTTTTGTATTAAGCGCTTTTTGCGCTTCTTCTACTAATGAGTAGCGTAAAATCAGGTACTCTTTATTCATTTTTATATTTCCTTATATGTATTATTATTTTTTGATAATACACACAAAGTAGACAGTTTAAAATCCTCTTGGAGGCAATACCAAATGGTAAAAATTTTGACCTCACACATCATAATTAATTAGTGCCTTGTTTTGCTATTTTTAACCATTTAACAATAACAGCCTTAGGGGTCAAATCTTGACTTCATACATCATAATTAATTAGCTGTTTATATTCGCCGAAACTTAAACAAGCTACTGTGTCGGATGGCGCTTCGCTTATCCGACCTACGTTTTCAAATATATAATGCGGGGTTATTGGGTGTGGGTATTGGCCGTGGGTATGGAGCTCGTTGGGTTTCGCTACGCTCTACCCAACGTACGTGTTTAACTTAAATTTTTACGCAGACAAAAATGGCGTTGCCTGAGCGCTGTGCCCATGGGGTTATTTTGTCGTAGTCATGTTCAAATATGTGAATTTCGAAGTACGGTTTTAAGGCTTCTTTAAGCTCGGTGTAACTAAAAGCAACCATTGGGTGCTCGTCGTGCCATACGAGAGTGTTGTCTGCGGTGGTTTTTTCTATGCTGAGTTTTAATAACTGTTTACTGCCAGTGCCACCGTAGTGCCAGCCAGATCGAAATGTGAAGAAGCTATTTTCGCTTGTTGCTGTGTACTCTACAAATGAATCGCTGTCGATTTTGTTTTTATCAACCGTGTTAAAGCAAAATATTCCACCTACGTTTAATGCATTGTGCACGCTAGCAAGGCACTCTTTTAACTTATCAATTCCGTCGCAGTAATGTATTGAATACAAAAAGCAGGTAATTAAATCCACGTGCTCAGTGACCTTAAATTCACTCATGTTTTGCAACGAAAATTGCGCTTCTGGGCAACGAACTTTTGCTTTATCGAGCATTGGCTGGTTTAAATCAAGCCCACTACTTTTATAGCCGTAATCAATAAAGTGGCGTACATGCGGGCCAGTGCCACACGCTAAATCAAGATGGGTGTTTGCACCATTACCAAAAATTTGGTGCAGCCTGTGAATAGAATTGCTTTGGGCTTGATAATCTATATCTGCGCACATTAAGTCGTAGTAATCAGAAAGGTCGGTGTAAAGCGCATTTGCGGACATATAAGCCTAGTGGTAAGTAGTAGAATATTTTTAAGTCGCGCATAGTAAACTAATTAGCACAATTAACGAAGAAGATATGAGCTTTGGGGTAGATGTAATTTAAGGCTATAAATTTTAGGCTATAAAGTTCAGGCTATAAAGTTCAGGCTATAAAGTACAGGACTGTCGGATGACGCTTCGCTTATCCGGCCTACGTATTTAAATATTATAGAGCGTTGTTATAAAACGGTGTGGAATTGGAGATTCGTTGGGTTTCGCTACGCTCTACCCAACATACGTACTATAACTTTAAACTGGCTTTAACTAATTCCTAAATACTTATGTACTTGTATTGATAGGCGCCAGTTTTTGGCAATACAGGTGTCGATTGCGAGTTTAGTTGCTGATACTTTTTGGCTAATTGGCTGTAAGTAAACAAGCTTAGGGTTAACGCCTGTTTTAGCAAATAATTCTTCTAGCTCTTCTACGTGTTTTTGCATCGCAACGGGGTGTTTTATCTCGTTTGCGCGCTTCATGGTGCTGGTTAGTACTTCGTAACCGCCGCGCATATTAATTTTTGGCGATACTGTTACCCATGTTTGCTCTGGGGCAAGTATTTCAAACGTGCCGCTGGTTTCTATTTGTGTGCTAAACCCGTGTTCGTGTAATAAGTTACAGACTGGATTTAAGTCAAACATACATGGCTCGCCGCCGGTAATTACTACATGCTTTGCGGTATACCCACGTGATTGAAACAACGCTAAAATTTGCTCTGCACTGGCGTTAGCCCAATGATCTGAGTCGGCTTTTTTTTCTACGGTTTCGTCCAGCGATACTTTATATACATTATCAACATCCCACGTTTGCTTGGTGTCGCACCAAGAACAGCCTACTGGGCAGCCTTGCAGGCGCAAAAATATTGAAGGTGTGCCAGTAAAACTTGCTTCACCTTGGATGGTTTCAAACACTTCATTAATTTTGTACAAAAGAAATCTCACTTACTACCTAGCAGCCACATTGCTACTATTAAAAAACCAAAAAGCGCTGTGCAAAAATTGTTATTTAAGCTGCGGCCGTGTAGTATATCGCGCCCTGATATAAACCTCTATTAAAACTAAGAGCAAAACAGATATGACGCAAAAAGTAGTTGTTATTTATTCCGGCGGTATGGACTCATTTACCGTATTAAATAAAGCCCTGCAACAAGGCCATGATGTATATGCCCTATCATTTGACTATGGTCAGCGTCATGTAAAAGAGCTTAAAGTAGCAGCAAGTGTGTGTGAAAAATTAAACGTTCCACATAAAATTGTTGATATTTCGGCGATTAACCAGCTTATTGGTGGCTCATCTCTTACTGATGATATTGACGTGCCAGAAGGCCATTACGAAGAAGAAAGCATGAAAAGTACGATTGTTCCTAATCGTAATATGATTTTGCTCTCGCTTGCGGTTGGTTACGCGGTATCACTTAAAGCTAGCCAAGTTTATTACGGTGCTCATTCTGGGGATCATGCTATTTACCCCGACTGCCGTCCTGAATTTGTGCAAAAAATGGATGATGTGTGCCGTATTGCTAACTACGACGCTGTAGAAATTTTTAGCCCATACTTAAACAATACTAAAATTGGTATTTTAACCGACGGTATTGAAATGGGTTTAGATTACAGCCAAACGTGGACTTGTTATAACGGCCGTGAAAAGGCCTGTGGTAAATGTGGCGCGTGCCAAGAACGCCTTGAAGCATTTGCACTAAATAACATTACAGACCCGTTAGAATACGAATAAGCAGCAATTAATTAGTAATACAGTTGCTACAAATAAAAAAGGCTATCATCGATAGCCTTTTTTGTTTGTTTAATTTTAACGTAGAGATTACAACCAGCGTTTTACGCGCGCTTTGTAAGCGGTAAACTCTTCGCCAAATAATTTAGTGAGCGCTCGCTCCTCGGGTATTATTTGAAAAAACGTTAAATACGCAATAAACCCGATAATACATAAAAGTGCCCACAATGAGCTCAACCAAATACCCCACCCTGCTAAAATAAATGCAAAACCCACATACATTGGGTTACGCGAAATTTTATAAATGCCGCTCGTAATAAGTTTTGACGCTTGCTCAGGCTTACTAGGGTTTACTGTGGTGTTTGCTATTTTAAAACTCACCACCCCTGCAATACAAAAAACACACCCTATAATAACCAAACTTGCTGCTAAGTAGGTAATAAATGCGGTGAAATCAATAACACTGTAATGCGCAATAAGCGCCATTATGCCTGCAAAAAACAGCACAACAATAACGGGAGGTATTTTATTATTTAACATGGCAACTCACTGTATTGGCTAAAGTATGTTTATTTATGCAGCCATTAAACAATATCTTAAGTGTATAAATGATGAACACACTCAAAGCTGAGCTTAATTAAGCTATACAAATTAAGTTACAATTGTCAGCTTTATCATAAGCGCTTAAAGGTTATACTTTAACCATAAACGAATAATAAAATGATAAGGAATGAGGTTATGTCTGGAACTACGATGATTGTACTTATTGTGCTAATTTCGGTTGGCTCAGGAGTGGTTTACGATATGTATAAAAAGCATCTTGAGTTTAAGCATAAAATGCAAAACAACAACAGCGATGCCCATAAACAATTAGCTGAAACAAACGCACAAGTGCTTGCATTAAAAGAGCGTGTACAAACACTTGAGGCTATTGTTACTGATTCAAGCTTTAACGTTAAAGATGAAATTAATAAACTTTAAGTTGTTATAGGTAATTTGGATATAAATGTGCATTTTCTGGCTGCTCAATGCCGTGAGCAGCTAAAAACCCACCAATAGCTTGCCCGCAGCCCTGTGGTGCTCGCCCACTGTCTATCTCAAAGTTTAACTGATTAGCATGTTGCTTACCCACAGAGCAAAGCCCTACGGTACTTGGCGAGCGCATAGCGATACTTAGGTTACCTATTTGTTCAACCACTACGTGCTTACTAAAACGGGCAAAACCTTTGTATTTAAACTGCTCGTTTACGTAGTCGTTACTTGTAGCCACCAATGCCGCAATTAAGCCGTGTAAAAAACTATTAGCGGATGAGTCTGCTGTTAAAAACGCAATCGTTTTTTTATTAAACTCACTAAGCTGGCAATCCTCACACAACAGCTCAACAGTATATAAATGTTGCTCGGCTACTTGCTGCTGACTTTTAAGCTCAATACTTTTTCCTGCAAATACAATACGTTTAAGCACTTCATCAACGTTACTTGTAATCGCTTCGCTTTTAACAAGTTCAGGGTTTTGCGCCATTACAGGTAAGTCGTGGTGATTGTTAAATGGCGTGCTTGTTGCGCCGCTTTGCATTAACTGAAAAAGTTCTCTTACTTCATGTTCTCGCGCTACTTTTAACGCTAAAAATGCAGTTTGGATAAGTTCTGAAGTAGGTAGGTTTTCCTCTACAATCCAGCGTCTGCCAAATAATAGTTTTTTAGCTTTGGCTTCATTAGTAGATGCGATTTTTTGGTAGTTATCAGGGCTCAGCACTGCTACTTGCAGGTAAATTTCTTCACCTTTTTGTGCAGCAAGCACTCTAAAGTGAGCCGAAAATTCAATACTCTCAAGTACTTCGTTTACGCTTTGAAGCGTGTGCTTGTAACGTAAAAAATGCTGTGGCACCACCCAATTACTATTAGCCAATTGCACAAGGGGTGCATAAGAAATAGGTTGCTCGTAACTGTGTTGCCATTTTTGCTCATTGCTAAGCAAATGATTAATGTGACTCTTGTTATCTGACATAAATAAACCAAATAAACTCGCGTTGTGCGATATAAACTATGAACACATTACGTCATCAATGTCGTAATTAGATCACATGTACGCCCTACTTTTGGGCTTTTTTAACTATCGGTGAGTTCTTGATAGTCTGTTATAACTTTTTGATAGTATGGCTTATCTTTATTGAGCATTTTATTATAATGATTTATGAGTTGCCGTTGGTACATAGCGTGCTCTGTACTAGCAAAGTCCCACATTTTGTTGCCGGTATGGCTAATCTCAATATTGGTACTAAAGCTCACTTCAATCACTTCATAAAAACGTTTGTTGTCGTAAACTATTTGCTCACTTATAAGCCCTAAACCAAGTTGTTTTAAACCCACTCGCAACTTATAAGTGTGATGCACGGGGCATAAAATAAACCGAACATTATTTAAATGCTCCACTGCGTTATTAGCAATAATTTGTTGTACTAAACTTAACAACAGCTCACCGCCAACACCTGCTATTACAACTACTTGGCTTTTACTTTGAGCAATTTCAATTTTGCCTACATCCTGACATAAGACCTGCCACTGCGGGTTTTTATCACAGGTTTTTTGTAATTTATTAATAGATGATAATTGCGCTTCTAAATCGTTCATTAAAGTGGCGACTATATCTACAAAAATAACCTGGTTTGCAGCTGCGCGTTTTAATAGCGCCATGCCTAAATAACCATGGTCGCAGCAACAATCCCAAATAATATCATGATGCTGCGAAATTAATGTATCAATGGCAGTTAGGCGTTTACTGAGCTTCATTTAAGCAGGTGTTTGTGACGTTTTATAGACAAGCGCTTTTAAACTTTTGTCGCTATCGACTTCAATAAAACGCTCGGTGGGGGCTAGCCGCTCAACAAATTCAATTGCGCCTTGGGTGTTCTCGTTTATTAACGCTTTAAATGCATCTTCGCTAAGCTCTGGGCTATTCGCACATAATAGTAATTGTGTGGTATCGCAAAGTAGCTCTGGCAACCTGCGCAGCACTTTTTGATAGTCTTTAGTTAATATAAAGCTGCCTTTTTGAAAGCTTGGCGGATCAACTATTATTAAATCAAACGGGGCTGCTTTTTTTAGTTTTCCAAAGGATTTTAAAATATCGTGAGGTAAAAAACTTACGCCGCGCTCAAAACCATTTAGCTGATGGTTTTGCTTGCCGACTTTTAGCACGCCTTTGCTCATATCCATGTTCATCACATGATCTGCCCCGCCTTGCATGGCGGCAAGCGAAAACCCACATGTATATGAAAACAAATTAAGCACTTTGCCATGCTTGCTATTAGCCATTACAAATTCACGGCCACTGCGCATATCGGGAAATATTCCGGTATTTTGGCGGCTCTGTAAATCAACCAAAAAGCGAATGCCATTTTCGGTTACAACATGTGGATTAGGTAATTGCCCATAAACCACGGTGTTTTGGCTTTGTACGCCAGCACGCTGCTGGTACACAAGTGACGTAATAAGCTCAGGCTGTTTTTTTTGTGCCCACTGCCACACAACATTGGTGAGCTCGCTTAGTGTTTGCTCATCAATTTCATCGTACGAAACCAAAAATAAACTTGGCGGGTAAAAGTCTAAATTAATATGGCTTAATGCTTCGACGCTGTGGCCTCGGCCATGAAAAACACGACACAGTTCATTTTTTAAAATTGGCGCGTCTTCAAGCGCAGTAATAAGAGGTGTAAAGTTTGCTGTCATTTTTAATTAATCAACTGTTGTTGTAGTTCATGTATTTCATCGCGAACAGAGCCCGCTTTTTCAAATTCTAGGTCGCTTGCGTATGCATGCATTTTGGTTTCAAGCTGCTTAATTTGCACTGTAATTTCTTTCGCGCTAAGTACCTTTTTAGAATCTTTACGAATAAGTTTAAGGTTGTCTTTAGGGCCGGCCTCTTCGCCAACATCCATCGCATCAAGAATCTTTTTGGCTAGTGAATGCGGTTCAATACCGTGTTCAACATTATAAGCATGCTGAATTTCGCGTCGGCGCGCTGTTTCGTCCATGGCCTTGGCCATCGACTTTGTAATTTTATCACCGTATAAAATTGCGCGACCATCTAAGTGACGTGCAGCACGACCAATGGTTTGAATAATTGAACGCGCTGAGCGTAAAAAGCCTTCTTTGTCAGCATCAAGTATGGCTACTAGCGCTACTTCTGGCATATCCAAACCTTCTCGAAGTAAGTTAATGCCCACTAACACATCAAACACACCCGCACGTAAATCTCGAATAATCTCAACGCGCTCAACGGTATCTATGTCTGAATGTAAGTAACGCACTTTTACGCCATGCTCACTTAAGTAATCAGTTAAATCCTCAGACATACGTTTGGTCAATGTGGTTACCAGTACGCGTTCGCCCTTCTCTACACTTTTATAAATTTCTGATAGGAGGTCGTCAACCTGATCGCCCACTGGACGCACTTCAATAAGTGGGTCAAGCAACCCTGTTGGGCGAATTACTTGCTCTGCAATTGCGCCCACACAACGTTCTAATTCAAAGTCGCCAGGCGTTGCCGATACATAAATAGTTTGTGGTGAAATAGCTTCAAACTCTTCAAAGCGCAGCGGTCTATTATCCATTGCTGAGGGCATTCTAAAGCCATATTCAACTAAGTTTTCTTTACGGCTTCTGTCGCCTTTATACATTGCGCCAATTTGCGATACGGTTACGTGCGATTCATCAATAATCATCAATGCATCGTCTGGGAGATAATCAAGTAACGTAGGCGGCGGATCGCCTGGCGTGCGGCCAGATAGATAGCGGCTATAGTTTTCGATGCCAGAGCAATAACCTAGCTCTCGCATCATTTCCATATCGTATTGCGTACGCTGCGTTACGCGTTGCTCTTCTACTAATTTATTAGCACTTAGTAACTGGGCTCTTCGATCTTTTAGTTCTTCTTTTATTTTTTCGATAGCGCCAAGTATTTTTTCACGCGGGGTAACATAGTGCGTTTTAGGATAAATAGTAGCGCGCACTATGTGCTTTTCAATTGCACCGGTAAGCGGGTCAAAAATACTTAAGCGTTCTATTTCATCATCAAACATTTCTACACGTACAGCAAAAGTGTCTGATTCTGCTGGGAATATGTCAACTACTTCGCCACGTACACGGTATGTACCTCGGCTAAAATCTATATCATTACGGGTATATTGTATTTCAGCAAGACGGCGTAGCATGTCGCGTTGATCTACTTTTTCGCCCACTTTTAAAAGTAGCATCATTTTCATGTACGATTTAGGGTCACCCAAACCATAAATAGCCGATACCGATGCCACAATAATGGTGTCGCGACGCTCAAGCAATGCTTTGGTCGCACTTAAACGCATTTGCTCTATGTGCTCATTTATCGAAGCATCTTTTTCAATAAATGTGTCGCTAGATACAACATAGGCTTCTGGCTGGTAGTAATCGTAATACGATACAAAGTATTCAACCGCGTTTTTAGGAAAAAACTCTTTCATCTCGCCGTATAGCTGCGCAGCCAATGTTTTATTGTGCGCCATTATTATTGTTGGACGGTTTAAATCGCTAATAATATTGGCCATGGTAAAGGTTTTACCTGTACCGGTGGCACCTAATAACGTTTGGTGTGCAAGCCCCGCTTCTAACCCTTCGCATAGCTGTTTAATGGCGGTAGGCTGATCGCCTGCTGGTTTGAAATGTGATTTTAACTGAAAATGGTCGCTCAATTATTGCACTCCTGTAACGATTCGCCGCTCAGCGCTTCTAGTTTTTTCATAAACCATTTATATGCCACTATTGCTGTAAATAAATTACCTATGGCAGCGCCTATAAATAACCCTAATAATCCGGCTATTTCGTTGCCGATATAAGCAAATGGTACATAAAATATGAATAAACGAATAACGCTTAGTACCAATGCGTTCATTGGTTTGTGTAAAGCATTAAACGATGAGTTTGATAATATGATCACCCCTTGTAAGCCATAGCTTAGTGGGATGGTATAAATAAAGAGCTTAATTACATCTATTACGGCTTGTTCTTTACCAAATAATTGGCTTATAACACCTGAAAATGCAATTAGTAATACGTAAATGGCAAATTGCCATACCATCACAAATTTTAGTGTGCCGGTATACGCTTCTTTGACACGGCATAATTTGCCAGCCCCAAAGTTTTGACTCACAAATGGCGGTAATGTCATCGATAGCGCAAGCACTAATATACTTGCAATAGATTCTATCCGGCTTCCTACTCCAAATGCGGCCACGGCTTCTGGCCCATGATGCGCTACTAAGGCGGTCATTACAGCCATTGCAACGGGTGTAAGCATGTTTGCACCTGCAGCAGGTAAACCAATTTTTAATATTTTACGAATAGCGCCAGTTACAGTTTGCTTGCCCGCTTTGAGACTCAACAAACGTTTTTTAACCGCTAATATATATAAAATAATAACCACAGCGACCGACCATGCAACAACACTTGCTATGGCAGCGCCTTGAATTCCTAACGCGGGTACCGGCCCAAAGCCAAATATAAGTATTGGGTCAAGTACGGCGTTTATCAGCCCGGCTCCGCCCATTACTATACTTGGCGTTTTGGTATCACCACTGGCACGCAGTACCGAATTACCAATCATTGGGGTTATTAAAAATACGCTACCGATAAACCATACATTCATGTATTCGTGTATTAACGGCAATACTTGCGCGCCCGCTCCTAGCAAAGTAAATATGGGGTCAATCAGTAAATATCCAACAGATGACAACACAATAACCAGAACCAAACCAACCATTAAAGAAATACTGGCATCAAAACGTGCTTCATCAATTTTATTACTGCCGAGCGCTTTCGCTATTACTGCTGATGTACCGATCCCCAGCCCTATTGCTAAGCTGATAACGGTAAAAGTAACCGGAAATGTAAAGCTCACGGCAGCTAGTGGTTCGGTGCCAAGTAAGCTTATAAAAAAGGTGTCTACAATATTGAACATCATTAGTGTGATCATGCCGAATATCATCGGTATGGTCATCGTCTTTAATGTAGGCAAGATAGGATCGTTTAGTAAATCTGGGCGAGTCTGAGATTTTGAAATTGCGCGCATGAAATAAATAGGCCTCTTTTTACTGAACGAATCATTTTAAAGCATCAAGGCAGTTCAAGCCACGGATTTATCACCACAATTGATGTAATTACGTAAGTAAATATTCTAAAAAATAGTAAAACTTGGTTTTTACATCTTTTTGTTAAAATAGAGCCTAAACACGCCAAAAAACAATTAAAACACATTTTTATAACTTTTATTACAAACACCCTGTGTTATCTGATGCTTTTTTACACAAAGCAACTACTTGGTTTATCGTTACGAAAAAATTCATTCATGGAGTTACATCTATTAGCCACCAAAACATAACCCACTGTTTTACAATGAATAAAAAATAGTGATTTAAAAGCTTGAAATCGTTGTAGCACCCTAAAACATTGGTGCCGATGATGTTCTTAAAGTTTCATAAACAGAGTTATCCACAGAAACCGTGGATAACTCATTCAAAGCCGCATTTATAAAGGCCTTGAGAGACTCGCAATTTTCGCTGAGGTCCAACCAATTGTTGATTTGCTAATTGTGGCATTTTTATAAACTCACATGTAGCCGCCGACGAAAAATGATAAACGCCACGGGGTTAAGTGATAAACAATAAATTATCATTTATGCCGCGCGGGTTGGGGTGATAATATTCAAGCCAATAAAAAAGCAGCTTTCGCTGCTTCATATATTAGGCATTGATCTTTGCCAATTTGAGTAAGGCAGATATTGACTGTGATAGGTCTTCTCCTGTTTCATGCTGCCTATCAATCAACTCCTCTGCACCTCTAATAAGCTCTATAAACTCACCTGTAGGGTTATTCGTAAACCCTCTTAAATCATTTGTGCGGCTTGCTAGCTTACGATTACGCACTAACTCCACTATATCCTTTGGCACTCCCTCTTGTTTAAGTAGGTTGCAAAGCTCAATAAGTGACTCGTCAGTAATCTTTTGCAGGTGCCGCTCTGGTATTTTAACCATGGATTCAAGCATATAAAAACGATATGAAAACACAACTAAAGCGATAACACCGCAAAGCAACAACAATACAATAAGAATATCCATACATATTTGCCTTTAAACTCACCACGGGTAAACAACATAAAAGCCAAAAATAGCAGGTTTGCGTTTATCCCGATGCTGTATATATCCCATAGTAGCCAATTATCTTCTGTATAAAAGTTTGGGCTACCATCAAAATTGAGTGCTATTAAGTTGCGATCAATAAACATTAAGGTGTTTAAAAAAGCGTTTAACGCCATCGTTATAAACACCAGTTTAACCTGATCACTAAACATAACACCGATGAACCAATGAACACCTAGAACTACAAAAGCCTGTAACAACGAGAACAAAGCCCACACCAAATACCAGTAATAAACCTGCTCTGTAATGTCTAGCAAGTTAAGTAAGTTGCCATGGAACAAATCACCTATCGCTAAACCTACTGACATAACGCCAGCAGATATAGCAATAGAAACCCTTTTAGGCTTGAAATAGATTGCCAGTAAGAACGCCACTATAAAAGCAACTAACTCAAGCTTGTTTAGAGAGTAGCCAAGTAGCACGCTTAAAGTTGGCAATTCCACTATTTAGGCTTTATTTTAGGGTTTAGAGGGTGCCCGCCGCCGCCATTATTCAAAGTCATTTCAGAGTTAAGTATTGCTGCAAAATCCTGCTTGGTTTCTTGTGGCTTATTCTGCGTTGGTTTAACTTTGTCTAGCGGCTCTAGTGGGTTGGTAGTGATAGGTTTTGTAACATTCATATTTAAACTCCTTTATAAATAAATACGAAAACGGAAAATACAATAGCGTTCCTTTGTTTGCAACAAATAACCTTAAACTTCTATTTCTGTATACGGCAACGTTGGTGCTGCCCCAACAATACGGCCATTTTCAACGTATGCTGCGCCTGATTCAACGTTAGCACCTAACACAATGCTTTGACTGCTGTCGCTGTATTGTACTAACGTGGTGCCGTTAGAGTTTACTGAAACCACTGTCACTATAGTACGTTGCGTTTTGTCCAGGACTGAGCCTAAGCGGTTGAGTGTATTAGACATTGCTGATCACCTTTATAGTTTGGCTTACTGTGATGGCCCCTGAGTCGCTAATACTTGCGCTTATATCCATGTTATCGCACGTTGCTTTGTAAGTAGAGCTGCCATATGTAACGCCTACCAACATGCCTGGTCTAATTGGTGGTAAGTCGTTTAGTAACTTTGTGCGTATAGTGCTTTGCTGTTTATTGCCACTGTTGGCAAGTTCATATGAGCCGCGCTGCCTTGCTGCTTGGTTGTCTGTTATTAATGAGTCCACTACGTCACCTGCAAACTGATCACCTAATGTTCCCGCTCGTTTGATTTTACACGCCACGCCTTGCTGCTCACCGCGAACAAATACCGCGTTATGCGCTTGGTTAATCGTTTGGCTTGTATTATGTTCGAGTATTATTGAGTCGTTGAGTATTACATCACAAATAGCGTTTTCAGTATCCCAAGGCATAACAGGCCAAGCAGGTATAACTGAGACCGTTTTGTTAGCGTTGTCTATGTCCAACATTGCCCCTACCGACTTAGCCACACTTAAAAGTGCGGCAGCGGGGGTTAAATCAGTATAAGTAAATGCCCCTGTTGGGATTGGGTAATCTATCATTTTATTATCGAGTGACCAGCCTGTATTTACTAAAATATCTGACATGATCCCCGCTAACGTTTTAGCCGTTGGATTGGCGTAGTTTGTAGCGCGAGCATATGGGGCCGATAAGAGCGCAAAACGTCCGCGACAGCTTGCACTATAGCTTGAATTTGCAAAACGATTAGCAGTGCTAGGCTGCTCACAAATCACATAAAAATCGTAGCCATTTACTGAGATTTTTAGCTCTTGGCCCAGGGCACGCTCAAAGTCGATACGAGAACAAAACTTAAGGCTACATGAAGCACTAAACTGGCTGCGAGATACCGAGTAATTTATGCTACTAATTAGTATCTTTACGTCGTCTGAAAGACGTACGCAATTAATGGTTGGCTGCATGATATATGTTTTCCTAATCTGGGGTTCAATAGGTATTTTTCTGTCTATTGTTGGTATGTCATCATCACCACGAACCAAACCGCCTGGCAGGCCCCAATAACACACTTTATCGGGTGCATTGAAACGCATTTTTATAGAGCCTGTTCGGGCTTGGTATGGGGCGTTAAAGTCGAGCTTTACATAGCCTTTAAATGGATGATTTCGCCAATAACAAATGTATTCTTTATCTGTTTGGCCGTAGTAGATAACAAAATCTTTTTGTTTTAATTCAGGGTTTACTCGCCAATCAAACTGCCATGAACTTTCATTAATAGGGCCAGTTTTCCACGGTATTAAAAGCGTGTTGTGCTCAATATCTAAATTATTTAACCACGACAAATCTTGCTCTTTATGCACACGCAGCATTTTATTTTTAAAAGGCACTTCAATACTGTTTAATAATCCTTCACCAATAGACCAATTTGTAATAGCTACTGTTTGCTCATAGTTATTTAGTAACCATGATACTGCTACACTCGCCTCAGTTATGTTTATTGATTTATAAGCCAATTCATTTGATAAGAAAATATCAATTGAAGTCCAATCAAAATGAACTGCATTTTCGGTAGTAGGGAAGCTAAGCCAATCAACAAGAAAATAGCTACCCACTTCCTTATTAGGATTTTCAGGCGGCTCTGTTGGGGTTGAATCAACACCAAACTTAAATGTTATGGGTGGACTTTTTTCTTCTGCATAACTTGTAAAAGAAAATACAACTAAAGGATTTGCCATGAACTATCTCTCTAAGTTGTTATCGCGGGTGTCACATTATCTACAAGGGTTGCTGAATAACTATCTGTCCTATCAAAGCATATTACTGTTAATAAATTTAAATTAGCGACTCGGAAATAAAATTCACCACGCTCACCAGTATTAGCATAAGCCACTGGCGAATAGGTACTTTTATCTATAGCAACAACCATCTGAGATTTAAGCTTGACGCCTTCTTTTGGTTCAATAACACCATCAACGTACATTACTGATGGAATTACCGGTTGGCCAAGTTTAATTGTATATTTCATTATTCACCCAAATAAAAGCGTACATGATTAAAGTAAAGATAATTGTCTATTACTTCGAACTGTTCTGGCTTTGTGTGCGGTGGTGATAATGCCATTTCAGCGTTTGGTAAAAATGCTGATATTTTAAGAGATTTATTTTTAAAATAGATAGGGCCCCATACCCCATCAATGGATATGCCTGACGGTCCAACATCTATAAACGAGCCTGAAGTGACATTTATAGGCCCAACTTCATGAATTGAATCTAAAGTACCTGTATTAACATCAACTAAAATGGGGTACGCAGATGTAATTTCAAGTATAGATTTATGAGAAGTATAAGAGCTAAACAATTGGCATGTATCATAATCCTTATAATACCCATAGTTTGCAATTACACTGTAAGCTAAATCATGGCCATTTCCATCAAGCTTACCAAAAAAACAACCCGCACTAGCGCCTCCAGATCCTATATCGTTCAAAAGGAGGTAAAAGCTCTCCTCATCTGCCAATATCACCCATTTAGAAGCAATTTTATCTATTACCTGATTGTAATAACTTGAGTCCTTTAGGGTTCTACTTGTCCAGTCGCTATAATTTAGTGATGAAATAGGTTCTTCTATTGAGTTATAAGCATCGATAGCGCCAACCATAGCACCTCTATTGCCCCAGTAAGAGTTACGACCATCATCATAAATTAGATACATCCAAGCGCGGCTTTTTGGGCTAAATATCATATTTTTATTGTCTGATGATATTTCTTCAATAACCCAACCAGCTGGCTCTTTTGTTCCATAACCATCAATTAAGCACTTTTTTATAACATCAACTGCTGAACCTTGTGTTTGACTCAATTGCGGCGCGCCTGGGTCATCCCATCGATACATTGTTACTGGTAAAGCCATTATTTAATCCTTATTTCCACGAAAGCTGAGTGTTGAATTATCACGGGTTATTTCTGAATGGCCCGGTGATACTGAGCGCGTTAGCATTGTTGGTTTACTTGCTGCAAGCGTTTCAAATAAGAACGCTTCGCCTGGGTTTAAGCCTGCGCCAAATGCTTCTTTACGTAATATAAAATACGGTGCGCCTGCAAAGCTGTTGATAGGCGTACAGTCGTTTAGCGTATCACCGCTGTATATATTGCCGACTGATTCACCAATGACGTTGTAAGCCGTTGTTGATGTAAAAACAATGGCCCAGCGCTGGGCTATTGCGCCTATGTTTGTAAGCTCTATTGGGTATTGAGTTGTGTTAATAGCGCTTGATGCAGCGGCACCAAAATCAGCAAAGTTGTTTTGCCAAGCGGCCAGTGTACGTTCGTCTTTACTTTGCGCCTGAAAATCGCCTAACACCTGGACACTACTGATTGTTGCACCCGCTGGATAAGCACGGCTAAGTGGTGTTAACAGGCTTAATAGGTTCCCGCTAATACCGCTTACAGTTACTAGCTCAGATTGAATAGCCGTAACAATAAAAGGCGGGCTAAACTCGCTCACACCTGCGTTTATTGTCACCTCGCCAGTGGCTTTGTCATAGCTGTAGTTTGCATCTGTTGCTGACCATAAGCTTGCGCCTTGTGAATCAGCTATATCTACAAAGTTAGCATCAGCCATCACATTTACGACTTGCCCGCTTGTTAAGCTTTGCTGTTGTGTACGCTCTCGGTTTTGAACACTAATTTGCCCAAACTCATGAAATATACTTACAACGCCACCACCAGGCAGTGTTGATGTATCAAAGCCGCCTTCTGGTGAAGGAACTGTAACTTGCTCCACCTCGTTATAGTCGTAGCGTATTGATTCTGGCTTTACATCAACCGTAAAGGTTATATCAACGTAGCCTGTAGCGCTCACTTCACCTGTAGCGTTAGTGCCAGTTATTGCGCCGCTTAAATCGCTAGATGCGCTAAACGTAGTGCCGTCTGTTGTTTGGTAGGTGATATAAAGCGAGTCTCTCGCGAATGAACTGTTAGGCAATTGCCATTGTTTGTTGCGCGTTTTCCGATCGCCTTTAATGATTGTAACCCCAAGGTTATCGTCAACGGGGCCGTTGTAATCAACGCCGTCTATATCTGTAATAACCCCGGTTTCATAGTCAATCGTTGCGAAAACATAGCCATTAGAAATAAAGCGGCCTTGTTTATCATCGGTAAAAACTTTCGTTTCATCTGTTTTTCTAAGTCGTGAATAACCGGGTAAAACAGTCTCACCTGCTGCAAGTGTTACGTTTTGGTTTGCTGAAAATGAATGGAATCTAAAGTCATCTTTACTAAAGTAATTGAGTGTAAAATATTGGTCTTTAGTTACAGCTGAATTTCTATCAAGTGTTACGGATACCGTATTGCCATTGAGTGAAAGTTCAGATTGCTTTAAATTAAGAGTAACAACCTTATAAATAAAGCGCTCATAAGGCTGGCCCGAAGGCGGAAAGTAAAGCTCTTTTGTATATTTATAGCTTTGGTAACTGGCATTGAATACTGGTGAATCTATTAGTAAGTCGGGTACCTCAATGTTTATTTCAGTTATATCACCGTAACTAAGTACACGAGCACTTTTAAAACCTGCCTCACTATCGGGGCTTAAATTTAGCGATTGTGTGACTGTTTTTACACTTGGCGTTAATGAGCGGCTTATTTCTTCAACTCTTAGCGTTTGGCTCTCTGCTTCAACACTTTCGGTTAATAAGCTTGTTCCATGATACTTAGTGCTGGCTAATGACAAATAAGGTAGCATTTCTGCAACTGTGTCAGTGTCTTTTAAGTTAGCAGCTTCAACAATCAATACATTTACAAGCGCATCATCTGGCTGGTCGCTTAGGAATATGTGCGCGTCCTGCAAGCGGCTTGCATCGTCAGTGCTTAGCGCCGGGTATAACTTCACCAAATCAAATGATGAACGGGCATGGTCAATGTCACTGATTGAGCTAAATACATCGTTAAGTTTACCGCTAACAATGGCGTTACTTGTTCGGTGTCCGCCTGCGTGTAGCTCGTTACTTATGCGCTGTGGCTTAAATATTTTTAAATCGGTTCTTTGCATTATCGGGCCTTTAAACAGTTTTTAAACGTAGGTTTACGTTTTGAAAATAGGTAGGTGCGGAGTCTGAAAAATGCGTATGTGGTGTGCCCTCAACCGGCTTTTGGCTGTGGTCCCACACCACAGTAAACGCAGTGCCGCGTATTGTTATTTCAAACTCTGTAAGCGTTGTGCGGGCGTGTTCAAAAAGCGGGTTAAACACGCTAGCCGCTTCAAAGTCACTGTATAAATTGATTGAGCGCCCAGCGGGTATAATGGTTTTTTCTATATGCTGCGCACCATTGAGTGCGCGCTCTGACTGCTCAGCAACGGCTATGTAGTCTAGCTCGTCCAACCAAACAAAGTTATCTAATTGCTGTTCGTTAATTACTATCATTGTGTATTACTCAGTTGCTCTAATGTTTGTAAAAAGCGTTCTTCAAATTCACCATAAATGAGCTGTTTATTTGGCAGAACAAGCTCTAAACGCACTGTTTTAAATGCGTTACTGTTTCCAGCATTCGCAACTGGCTGGGCCTTTAAAGCGGCTGTTAGCTCCTTTACTACTGAGGCTAAGCTGTTTAAAGCGCTATTAGATGCCGCATTAGAGCTTGTATTATTCTGCGAATACGTGGGTGCTTTTGGTGTATAAGTTTGTGTGGGTGCATAGCTAGGCGTGTAAGCCGGTGTTTGACTTACTTTATTGCTGGGCTTTAACGCTTCACGTCGTGCTTTAATTGCATCGTTAATTATTTTTTTATTTTCAGTGCCTAATCGACTAAGTTGCTGGTTAAGCTCTTTATAAATTTTATCAAGATCGGCATTCGTTTTGGCGGATGCAACACTTCTTTGGTACTTCTCCAAATGCCCAGTTTCATAACCCGCTCTTTGTCTTTTGTTACGTTCGGCTCTAATCTCTGGTGTATCTAAGTCATATGCATTTCGACCATTCTTTTCTTGGTAGTCGACTACTTGGCTAACGCTTGCGCCTGACGTTTGACTTCGTTGGCTGTAGTAACTTTGAGCGCTTTGTGATGCATTTTGGTATGAGCGAGATACATTATCTAATTGTCCTATTTGCTCACGTAGGCTTTTAGTTGCAGAGTCACTTGCCCTGGCTTGCTCTTTAGTTGCTTGAGTGCCTGCTTTGGTTGATGTTGTTGCGGCATCTTGTGCGTTTTTAAAGTCACCTAATAAGTTATTTACAACGGCTAGTACATCGCTTAAACGCTCTTTTTGGTAATTGTATTCTTGAGCCGTTAACGCGCCCGATTGATAACGACTATTTAACCGCTCAAGCTCTGCGGTTACATTACTTTGTTGGCGCTGTAATTCGCCCAGGCTTGCAAGTTCTAACTGCTGCACTCGGGTTAAATCGTTTGTTTGATCAGCTAAGCGTTGTTGCTGAATAGTAAGTGCCGCTTGGGCTTGGGCTTTTTGCTCAGCGGTAGCAGTGCTGCTTGCCATTACTTGCTGATTAGTAATAATTGCTGAGCGGGTTTGTTCAAGTTCACGAGCAAAGCGATTTACTGCGTCGCTGTTAGTGTCTGTTACTGGCTTAAGTGCGTTGGCCTTTTCTATCAGCTTGTCTAGCTCTTCGGTAAGCCCAAGCGCAGCAGCAGCGGCTTCAATACTTGAGGGCACAGTTTGGTCGGTAGCATCTGCGGCTTTTATTGCGGCTTCGGCCCACTTTAAATACGCTTGTTGCTGTATGGCTAAGGGCTGCTCAGACTCTTGCATTAACTCATAAGCTGCACGTAGCTTGTTTGCGGTATCGTCCAGCGCTTTAACTGAGGTTAAGCCCAGCGCCTCGTAAGCTTTACCCACATCCCCTGCAAATATTTTTTGACGCTCTAATAATTCGCCATGCTCAGTAAACTTAACTTTTAGTGCATCTAATACAACTAATTGGCCCTGATATTGTTCACCGGCGGCAATAATAGCAGTACGAGCCGACTCTATACTTTGTAAAAAGCCGTCTACGCCTACGGTTACACCATCAAGTGCAGTGGCTTGTTGCTGTAACGACTCTATGGTTTTTACAGCTTCGGGTAATGTTAGGCTTAAAAATGCCTGGCGTTCTTTTTCAGCTGCTAAGGTTTTAGCTGTGGATTCGGCTAATTTTTGTTGCTGGTATTCAATATTTACATAACGGTTGGTTACGTCATCCCATACTAATATGCCCGCCTCTATCAACGCGTCCAGCTCGGCCATGTTAGTAATAACTAAGCCGGTTGAACTGGATAACGATTTTAATTCACCGGTGAGTAATTGCGCTTGCTGCGCTGATTGCTGCTGTGATTTACGTAGCGCCTCTTCGGCTATTAGTAAGTCTTTATATAAAAAGCCAACCTCAATCAATTCGCTAATTAACCAGGTATACAGTCCCGCTTTAGCGACTGTTTTAAGTGCTGTACTCCACTTTGCAGCAGCTATACCTGCCGCATTGGTCGCTACGGTTGTAGAGCCAACGGCTGCGGTATAAGTTCTTAATGATGCAATGGCCGTTGCAGCACCGCTTATTACACTTGTAAAATAGTTACCTACTTTTAGCGCAAGCCACACCTTAGCAACGGTGGCTATTTCTTCACGGTATTCGTAAAGCGTTGTTGCAGCGCCTTTAATTGCTTCGCCGGTACTTACGATTGTGTCGCTAATTTTTTGCGCCCACTCTTGCAAACGCCCATCTGCGGCCATCGCTGCAAACTCAGCATTGAGGGCTGTTATATTGGCTTTTAACCAATCCATAGCGCCACTTTGCGCTATTAGGTTATAGAACTGCTCCATATTGTCTTTAGCGTTTGATACCTGCCCGCTAAAAAGCGCCATTTGGGCAGCGGCTGAGCCAGCACTCGCGCGGCCCATTTCATCTATTAAACCTTTTATTACATCACGGCCTAACTGGCCTGCACTTGATAGCTTTTGCAGCTCAACGGTATTTTTACCTGTGCTTTTTTCTAATAGCTCCCATACTGGTATACCGCGCTCAATTAGCTGTAGTATTTCTTCGCCTTGTAACTTTTGCTTAGCCCAGGCTTGGCCTAATGCTAGGCTTACGCCCTCGACTTCTTGAAAACCACCGCCTAACTTTAGTGCTTGGTCGGTAATGGCCTGCATGGTGCCATCCATTGGATCAAGGCCAAAGGCTTTCAATTTTACAAATGCCTGGCTTACTTCACCCATTTGCAATGGGGTGTTTTTGGTAAAGTCTTTTACCCACTCTGTGGCTTTTTCACCACCAGCTATGCCACCCATAAGCGCCTGCATTTGCACGCCTAGCTTTTCAAATTTATCGCCAGTGGTAAATACTTGGGTTACTGCTTGGGCTACACGGTCAAGGCCAACATAAGCGGCTGCCAGTGCCGTTACTTTGCCTATAACGCCGTCTAAGCTTTGTGCTTGGGTGCGCTGCGCTGTGGTTCCTGTGCGTAAGTTACTGCTAAATTTATCAACTGAGCGGCCTGTTTTATCAAACTGGGCAGCTAAATCGCGCTTAGCTGCCCGTAGATTATTGGTGTCTACGTCTGACTTTTTAAGAGCATTTTGTAGTGCCGTGTGCTTACTTGTTTGCTGTGTAAGCTCGGTGCGCATTTGCGTTAAATCTTTTTCTGCGGCATCGAGTGAGCGTGCAAGCTGCACAAAAGGCTTATCGGTGTTTTTAGCTTCTGTTTGAAGTTTATCAAGGGCAATCGCCGCAGCGGTTGTGGCAATTTCTTGTTGTTCTAATTTTTGTTTGGACTGCTCAAACGCACGAATAAGATCAGCTTGATTAGCTAACCCGTCTAATTCTTTAGCAAGTTTACCTGCTGTTTGACCTGTTTGTTTTGCACTGATGTCGGTTTTGTCTAACGATTCACTGAGGCTTTTAGCTGCTGGATTAGCTGCATCTGCGCTTTGCTCAATATTTTCAAGCTCGGTTACTAGCTGCTCAATATTCTGCTTGCCTGTGGCTTCGGCAACAATGCGTAGGGCTAATTCTAGGGTTTTATTTGCCATGATTTCAACTCAGTTTAAACAGTGCTTGAATGGGGGGATATAAAGGGACGAACGCCCCTTTATAAATACGCTTTATGGGGTTTATTCAGCGTCTAGCTCTTCAATGTAGTACGGCTCTTTTTTGCCTGTTACCAGTTTGGCTGTTCCTTCAAGCGCAGCGGTTACAAACTCACTGCTTGCTAAATCAAGCTCAGAGGTTGGCATCATTGAAGTATCGTAAATTTCAAAGTTAACTTGCTTACCATTGGCTAAATTTGTGCCTTCACCAAAAATACGTAAGCGCGTTTGCGATACTGTTGCACCATTAATGCGTTTACCGGTGCGAGCGTTGTAGCTACCTGTTACGGTAATGCTGCCGCCTGCATCCAATGCACCGCCTTTAATAGCGCGTACCATGCCCAGCGCAAAATTAAACTCGTAATCAACACCGACAGCCAAGGTTACAGTGGCTTGTTTTACTACTACATCGTTTGTAAAGTTTTGCCCAGGTACTGCAACCCATGATTGATTAGCAGGCATTGTTATAGCTTCATCAGTTAATGCACCGGCTGCATCGTTAATCGCAGCTACATCACCCATAAGCGCTAGTGCAATCATTTCTGCTGGCTGGTCGTCAAACTCCCACGTAATAACCGTTGGCTTACCTATTTTCACATCATCAAGTGCTTGGCCTTTGCTGCCTTTTTTATTTGATGTACGTACAACCGAATCGGCTTCGGCTTTAATGCCTAGCTTAGTGGTGTTAATTGGGCCAAAGATTTGGCCGGTGCTTACGCCTTGCTCGTTTAAGCGGTCTACAAAAATGTTGCCCGCTAGTAAAATACCGTCGCTCATATTAAAGCGCTCCTTTAAGTCTCATTTGACAAGTAAAAGCCAGCGGGTAATACGCATGGCCTTTGGTGAATTGGGGTTTAGCTGGGGTGTTTACTCTAAGCCATGGCCCCGTGCCGTTAAGCACTTTGCCCGCCATAGCACGAATAATGTTTGTTAGGTGCTCACCTGCGTTTGTGTCTTGCTTACGCACTACCAGTACAACAATCCATGTTTGAGTTAACTGCATTAAATAACCGGCGTTTTTACTCTCCGGTAAGTTATCGCCGTAGTACATAAGGTGAATGCTGGGGGTTATTTGTCGGTCTTCTTTTACGTCGGCTAATTCGTCGCTTAAGTAAACACGCTTAATACCTGGAACTTGTTCAAGTGCCTGTTTAAGTGGGGTTTGAGCGGCAAAGTAGTCGGTGGTAATTTCAAACATTAAATAAACCCCTTTGACTTTTCACGTGAAAACACGGTTCCTGCGCTTTGTATGGTGGCGGTGTCTTGCACTTTTGCGTCCTCGCCTAGTGCGTTAACACCTATGCTTAACTCTCCTTTAGCCACTGAGTTTAAAAACTTTACTGCGTCCTTGTAGCGAGTTTCTATGTGTTCTGGAGTGTCGTTAGTGCCTAATTTATAGCGGGCAATATCACAACAAAATTGCTCAAGTAAGTTAGGCACTGTTACAAGTGGTAATTCATAACGCCCAGCTAAATAGCCGTTGATCATGTCGCTTGCATCGGTAATAGCCTGCTCAATAACTGCGGTATTAATTACATCGGCTGGGGCGTCCTCGCGTTCACTTAAATAAATAAGCTCGCGCTCGCCAAAGCGCTTTTGCATTGCGGCTATTGTTGCGTAGGCCATTTACTCGCCCTCGTCTGCTTTGGCTGCTTCTTGAAGCCATTGCCAAGCCAAATCACGGGTAAGCGCAGGCACTTTAACTTTAATAACATCACCTTCGTTTTCGCCAGGCGCTTCATAAGCCACCTGCTCGACAACCGGCTTAATCTCCATTTGAGCATCAATCATTAATGCAATAACAGGTTGCAGCTCTATTGGTGCTTGGGTGGTGTCAACTTGAGCGTAGAGTTTAGGGGCATCTAAATTTGCACCCATGTTATCTGCGTCCAGCTGTGGGTTCTGCGCAGTACTCGCATCGAGCGGTACAACTTGCACCGATAAGCGTGGATCATTTTCAATTGCTTCAAGCTGCTGTTGTGTAAGCTCGATAGCTGCAATAGTGTTTTTTCCGCTTGGGTGTGCAATACCACCACGGCGGTAGCCCGTAGGCTGCGTGCAATGCACAACGATAGATGCAAGCGCCGTGAGCTTAAGGTTTTTAGCCATTTCATTATTACTCCTGGTTTAAAGTATGGGGCTGTGCAGCCCCTTACTTAATAGGGTTTTTTATGGGGTTAGCTATTAAAGGTAATCAGCTACTAGTAGCTCTACACGGCCTTTAAGTTCGTTTGAGCTGTTTGAATCAAGCTCACGCTCTAACATGCGGGTTGCTAGCTTTTCCATGCTTGCTGGTACAACTAACATGGTTGGCTTAATACCTAGCTTACGGCCACCGTCGGCAGTAAAGCTGCGCATTTTTTCGATGCTGTCCCACAAGTTATCTGGCGTTAATGCACGCTTATTAGCAAAAGCTAATTGCCAAAAACCAAAGCCTGCGGCATCACGACAATCAACGCCATAACGGTATTCTTTGCGAGTGAATACGGCTTCATCGTCGGTTTTTGTCATCGCAAGTAAGTTAGGCTTTTTACGCTCTTGAAAAATAAGCGGCTTAAGTGCTTTTGAGGTATCGAGCACATACCAGGCATCCCCAGTGTATTCAGAATCAACCGCCATATTAGCTGTAGATACCGCAGTACCTGTGCCGTCGGCTTTAGGATAAACTGGGTGTTCTTCGTCAAAATAGTTTTGCCCGTCGTAGCATAGAGTTGTAAAACCTGCCGCTAGTAATGGAAAAATCATTTCGTCTGGGTGAATGGCCGCCGCGTTACCCATTTCTTTAAAAATAGGTGAGTACACGCCTAGGTTGTCGTCTTCAATATCGTTGCGGTCTACGCCTACCGTTGACTCGTAATCGTCGTTGGTAATGGTGTACGCCTGCGATTTCATACTTTGAATATTACGATCGCCAATCCATTTAGCCAGGCTTGGGAACTTACCCAACCAGCCGTAGGTATTACTGGCCGATGTAGATTTAATTACACTGGCAATTTTATTAAATTGCGGCATTGCTTCTGATTTACCTTGTTCAAACTCGGTTTTAAAACCAGTAAACAACGCGGTTAAAAGTGCGGGGGTCACTAAAGCCATTATTTTTGCTCCTGTTTAGCTTTTGCATAAGCCGTGTGCGATAGACCTAACTGGTCTGCTGCATACTTTTCGTCTGCGGTGAGTGCTGCTAAGCCGTCTTGGTTTTGCTCTGGCTTAGGTGCGTGAGTGGTTTGCTGAGCCGTTAAGCTTGCAATAGGTGAACGGGCATCTAACACCGCTTTTAACGCAGCAATGCCTTGCTGATTACCTAAGTTAGTTAGGTACTCTTCTTCGCTTGTGATCACGCGGCCATCTTGTTTGGCTTTGTTAATTTCTTGCTCAACGGTTTGCGTTGCGCTGGTGCTTTTAAGGGCCACCATTTCAGTGTGCAATGCGTTGTAGGTTTCAACTGGCACGTACTTAGCTAAATTAACCTCTGAATCTGGGCTGTTGGCTTTTAGTGCGGCAACGGCATCGTTGGCGGTACTTAACTGGTTTGTTAGCGTATCGGCTTCGTCGGCCTTGGCCTTTAAAGCAGTGAGCGCTGTTGTTGCTTGGGTGTAGTCTGCATCGGTGATTTTGTCACCATCCACAGTAATACCTAGCAAGCTCAGCAATTTTTGAGCTGCATTCATGGTGTTTTCTCCATTGTTAACATGGGTTTTAGAAGCTTTTAAAACCGCTACTTTGTCCATACCGTCTACCGCTGGGTCGTTGGTAAGGGCAAAGTGGCGTAATTTGGTTGGGCGGCCTGTTTGTTTGTCGTAATGAAAAACAGGGCTTATAAAGCGGTATTCGTCGTTTTTTAGGTGTGCGCGTGCGCTAGGTGTCCAGCGTACATTAAGGGCATAAAGCCCCTCGCCTGGCACATACTCTAAATCGCTTGGGTTAAACCAACCACTTGCTGGCGCTGGCTTGCCGTTTTCTTCGGCGTGTAAGGTTTGGTGCTCGTAGTCAAAATGGTAATCGTTAGTGCGGGTGCTAGCTGTGCTCTTTAACAGCTCAAATGCAGCTTGGTCTAGTAACCAGGCATTAGCAGGCACATCGAATGGACGGCCATCGTGCGAGTTAAAATAGCCATCTGGCATAACCATTACGCGCTCGCTGATACCTTGCTCGTTTATTTCGCTGGCAAAGCGGCACGCAGCAAAACCTAAATCGGCAGGTTTGCTAGCTGATAAAACAGCGAGTCCTATTGTAGTTTCTAGTAAGCTTTGGAATGGTTTTTTCATGGCTGAGCACAGTTTGAATAATCTGTGCCCAGTATGAATTTAGATTTGGAATTGTTGGCCGTGCGGTGTTTCGGGAATTTATAAGGGGTATTTACAGTTTAAAATGAGGATTTTGGTTTGTCACAGTAAAACACGAGTCAATATTAGCAATGCAACCCTGTTTAAACGCTGTTTAAAATCGCCTGTAAGCGATTATTATAATTTAAACGCCACATTGTGTGACTTTGGCAATCACAAGCGCTTAGATTTGATTCTACGCGCTTGGGCTTTATTTTTAAATCAAAAACTCGCTTATTGCTGTAATACTATCCCCTGATGGTAACTTTTAGCCTCTTGTTCAGGTACTCGTTTGCCGTTTACATAAGCATGAGCAAATAAATTGGTTTTATCTTCATGCACAGAAACAAAGGCTGCGTCCTCATTTAGAGTGTTTACCAATTCATACAATTCATTTGGATAATCAGGTTTTTTCACTAAGATCGTTTTTAATCTAGAGGCACTCTTACGATCATCACTAATCAAAATATACGAATGCTCACTTAACTTGTTCTCTAAAATTTCAATATTTTTTATAACCCCACCACTCTTTAAAACTACGTCATAATACATAGCTAAAACTACCTCACAATACAAAGGGTCTGGTTCGGGTTTGTTGGAGTTATCTTGATACTTATAATCAACTAAGTAATGACCTGTAGGGTAATCATCAATATTAACTTTGCTCAAAAAAAACTGGGGAGTAATATTGTTATTCATTTGGAAATTTATATTCGCCCCTCCCATTAAACTAATTGATAGCAATGCGACATTAGCTCCTTTTTTTAGCCATTTTTTTAACTGATTACGACTTAATTTTTTTTTCATGGTTTATTCCTTTAAAGCTCGATTGCAAGATAATTTATTGAACATGATAGTATTTTGTTATATCAAAAGTATCAAATTAAAAACTCACTTAATATTTCGATCACTTCGGTTTCATCATCAGCGGATAGACCTAAAAATGGCCGTGCTGGTATGGCGGCTAATCGGGGTGGCATATCGCTTGTACCACCAAATTGATGAATAGCGCCGTACTCCATGTTTGTTCCAAACTCTAATGATTCATCCCCTACGTTATAAGCGAACGTGTCGCGCAGTATGTCGTTTAGCCTGAGTATTTTATCTTTGTTCTTTTTTTTGCTTTTCGCGTAGTCGGGGCTAAGTGCTTGCCATGGTGTACCGTCGGGGCTGCGTTGCTCGTCAAAGTGATCGCGGTGGGTGAGCATTAAATGCTCCCCTACGTTACCCAATGCGGGCGCTAGGTTATTGGCATTTTTAATAAGCTGGGTAAGCACGTCGCTTACGGCTTGTGCGCCTTGGGTGCTTATTTGTATTTTTGCGCCCGCCATTACACTAGCCCTTCGTTAAATGCTTGGGCGTGTGTTTCCTGATCTAGTCCTGCAATAAGTGCCGGTAGTAGGTCGGCTATTTGGTCGGCCTCTTGGCCTTTGGCGCGTTTTTCAAGCTGTGCAAACTCGCGACACGTTTGTAGAGTGTAAGGTGTTTGTTTTAGCAGCTGCTGCGCTTGGGTTAATAATGTCATCGTCTTTTTTCCTGTGATTTGGCGGCATCGTTTACTAGTTGGTCTATCCAGCTTACAAGCTCTGGTTGCCATTTCTTAAGCTCTTTGCGAGCCAACGCCCAGGCTGTAAATGCCTCGGCAAACTCTTCGTACTTGTTGGCGGCACCGTAATAGGTTACGGGTAAGGCGTTTTTTAAAAAGGCCGGTGCGCCTGCGTAGTAATGCACTTGGTGGCCTAGTTCGTGTAGCCATGTGGCAACCACTGCGTGAGCTTCGTTTTTATCCAGTGCATTAAGTGTATCTGATATTGTGTGATCGCGTTTTAAGATTTGTCCATTGTGTTTAAAGCTGTACTTACCTGCGTTATTAGCGGCGAGCCTTACGGTAAGTGCTGCGGTGTCTTGCACGGCTTGCATGTCTACTTTGGCTAGGTTTTGGCTAGCTTTTACTTTTACCACTACGTGCTCAAACCCCACAGAGGTAAACCCGCCTACGCGCTTAGGGTTGCGTGTTGCATATTGCATGCGGGCGTAAAAGTCTTCTACGCCTAAGTACTGCCCAACGTCACTGCGTATAGCTGCGTTTGCTTTAGAGCCTGCGCTCATTTCGTTACTTTTTACAAACAGGGTTTTAGTTTGCTTGGCACTTAAAAAGCTGTTTAAGCCGTTAAGTACTTCGCTATCGAGCTGGGCTAGTAATGGGTCTAGTTTTAATGCGGTGACGTTTTTAGCGGTGCTGTAAGCAGATGGCACAATGCGGCTTGCTTGGTAATCTGCTATACGCTTTGTAAGCGGTGGTTTGTCGGCCACTTGCTTTTTAGCCTGGCTTGTAAGCTGGGCGGTATTTTTTGGGGTGTAGTCAAAGCCCGGATCAATACCACGGGGTAGCTCAAACTCCTCGCCTGTTTTTTTGTTGGTCCAGGTGTAGTTACCCTCATCGGGTGCGGTGCCTACAGTTAGGCCACGGCGTTTAAGCTCACGTTCGCTTAGGCTAAACTTTTTACATTTGCAGCCCCAGCCATTTTGTGGGCTGTGCGTGTCCCACCATGGATCATCTAAGGGTAGCACTAGGTTATTCCATTTTAAGTGCAGTACGCGCGAGGTTTCACTATCGCCATGTTTGTATAGTGCATAAGGGCGTGTGGCTTTAAGCGTTTGTATTTGCCCCTCTCGCCCTGCGTTGTAGGCTTGGCGTATATTGGTTTCGTATATTAACTGGCTACGCCATGCAGGCTCCCCGTTATGCTCCCAGCCGTAACGCGATTTGATATTATCAAACTCGTTTTGAAACCAGCCCAGGCTTTTACCCTCGCTTATGGCTTTGTCTACTGAGGTGTAAAAGTCGTTAAGCATGTCGGCTTTGGTAACACCTGCCACCATAAACGCGCGGTTATGGGCGTTTTGCCATACATCATCCCAGCTGCTGCTAGGTGTATTTAGCTTTTGCCTAAAAAACTTTATCCCGTCGTCAAACGGCAGTGAGCCGTATCTAATAGCCATTTAACGGCCCTCATCCACTTCTAGTGCGCCTAGCAATTCGCTGGCTGCCATTGCCTTTGCCATTAGCTCGCTAAAGCCCTCTGTGCTTATTTGTGGCTCTAGGGTTAGTATACCGTCGCGTATTTCTTCTAAGCTGCTGGCGTTTTTAACCAGTTCGGTTACGGCATCGCTCATGCTGTTTAAATGGGTTTGTGCTTGTGCGGCTAGCTGCTCGGCCAATAGGTCGGCATTATCTTTTTGTGGCTCGGTTTTAAGTGCTGCAAACCCTTTTAGTGCGGCGCTTTGTTCGGTTGGCGCGGTGAGTGGTGCAATGCTTAAAATGGCTTCGCCCTTTTCTGGTAGCGGTATTTGGGTTTTTTCGCTTACCCAACTAACTGGTACTGGGTAGTTAGCTTCGGTGAGTATTTTAAGCGCAGGTGCAAGTACGGCTATGTCGTCTGCTTCGCTAGTGTCAAATTTAAAGCGAGGTATACGGCGTGCGCCTGAGTAGCTTTTAGAGTTAAGTGCGTGCATTGGGTAAATAATATCGCGCGTTATGGTGTTGGCTACTTGTTTTAAATCGCTTTCTGTTATGTCGTTTAGTACGTCCATATGCACACTACCCAGCGCGTTAGTGCTGGTTTTACCGTCCGCTTGGCTGGTAAGCGTTGCGCCTAACACGGCTTTACTTTGGGTGGTTTCACACCATTTGATCATGGCTTCAAATGGGTCGGCTTGACCATTAGCAGCATTTTGAAAATCGATTTCCATGCCTTTGGGGATAATACCGCCTGCGTTATGGCCGATGCTAAGCACGGCGCGTAACAAAGTGGCTTTTTCGTCTTCGCTTGCGCCATTAGGGTATTTACCCAGGCGTAGCGGTAAGCCGTAAATTTCTAAAAATTCGGCTAGGTCGCGTATTGAATAGTTTTTAAATAAGTACGGCCATGCCACGGTTGACGTTAACCCCGTGCGATGTATGTAACCCGATTTACTGCGGTGAACATGCGCACACCAACCAAACGGATTTAGCGCTTGGCCTGTGTAGCTGTTATCGCGCAGCATAAGCTGATTGCGGTTGTCGGGGTGGGTTTGAAATAGGTTTTGATCGCGAAATTCGTAACCGGTAATAATATGCTCGCCGTTATCAAATGCCCAATTAAGCTCGTTACATGAAAACGATTTTAGTATGGCGTCGCTGCAATCAAATAGCAGGTCGTCTAACCAGGTGGCATCTTCTAATATTTCTTGAATCGCTGCGGCGTCTTTTTCTTCTTGCTCTGTGGCGTTGCGCGGCGGTTCTACTGACCAGTCGTATTTTAACCAGCCTCTGCGGCGTTTTGTTAGTTCGCTAAATAGGTGGCCGTCTTTGTCTTCCATGTCTTTTGCGAGGTCTGCCATGGCCGCTAAGTCTCCGGCTTCGGCGTCTTTTAATAGCTGCGACAATTTAGCAGGGGTAAGCGCTTCACTCGGATGCTCGGCGTACTGGCGCATTAACATGCCAATGCGGCTGTCTTGCTCGGTTTGTACTTGCTTAAAGTCGGTTGAATTTAGCGGATTTCCGTGAATGTCTACTATTTGGTTCATGGGTTTACTCTAACTTTAATGATGGGCTTAACGCTTAGCACGTATACATCTAGCGTTTTAGTGTGTTGGTGGGCCTTGGCTAAACTGGCGGCTGTTATATCTAGTTGTTGTACTTGTGCGGTGAATATCTCTTGGTAGAACACTCTAAAGCGCGGCATTACCAAGCAGCCTTACGATCACTTGCAAAGTCGTCGCTGTGGTCGGGGCGCAAGCTATTAGCGGCTTGCTGGGCTTTACTCGGCAGTGGTGTGTATTCTATGGCGCTGCCGTCCATTTCAGCGGCACGTATAAGCATGGCAATTGATACCGCGCTATCGCCGTGGCGTTTGTTGCCATCGGTGCCTGTGTTTTTACCTTTATCGACCTGCGCAATACCGTTTTTAAGTTTAATTTGACCTAAGTCGTCTAGTACGTCTTGGTCTTTAGGTAACGTTATGTTATCGGTTTCAAAGTAGTCTTTTAGTTTTGGCATCCATTCTCGATACCAGGCTTGTGATAAATGCACGCTATCTACTAGCTCGGTGCCGTATTTAAGGCTTGCAGCTTCGGCTAAGTAGCCGCCGTTACCTGTGGCGTCAAACGCTAGGCCGCGCAGTTTTGGTATGCGGTCACAAATATAAAGCATGATTTGCTTTTGCTGCTCGTAAGTAACGTTGCGCAGCTCTACCATAAAGGGCACGGTTAGGCTGGTGTCTTGGTTTATTTCACCAATACTGAATACGGTTAAATCGCCTTTGCGGGCAAAATCTTCACCAAAGGCATGGGTTAGATCAGGATTTAACCCACTGAGTAAATCATCAATATTTTGTTCAAGCCATGTGGCTACGTCTTTTACGCGCTGGTCTTCTGTCCAGCTTTCAAAGTCGGTGGGGGCTTCGTAGCGTATTACTTTGCAGTCGTCGCTTAGGGCACGTTCGCGCAGGCGGCGGCTCAGGTATTGGCCTGCGCCTTGGCTTGGTACGCAGTATAGCTCCTCGTTTGCGGCATCGGCAGTGGGGTAAAAATCAACTTGATTAGCTAGCCATTCGTCTTCTTTGGCTTGCGTCCACGTTTGCCCACTGACTAAACAAATACGTTTATATAGGCCGTGTTTTAGCGCTTTATCAATAGGAATATGATGCACGGAATACTTTTTAGTGCCGCGCCTTGCTTGGGTAATTAGGGTGTTAAATAGGTTATCTACGCCGTTATGGGTTGAAATAATACGTACTCGACCGCCCCACATGGTGAGTGCCATAGCAGCTTTTAGTACTTCGTCTAGCTTGTCGTGAAATGCGGCTTCGTCTATTACTACGTTGCCTTGACGGCCACGCAAGTTACGTGGATTGGAGCTGAGCGCGACTATTTTTTTACCGGTATTTGGGAATTTAATTTCAAAGGTGTTGATTGATCGCTTTGTGCCGTCTGGGTCTTTTTCTTCAAATATGCCCTCTTCCACTTCGCCCATTACCATGTTGAGCTTTTGCGCCCAAAATGCACAGGCGTCTATAAACTCCTTAGCCATTTCTTTGTCTGAGCCAAGGTAATAGGTGTTCTGGCCGTTGGCGGTTGCTGCTGCGCTTAGTACGTCGTCTAGTGCTTCGGCAAAGGTTAACCCAGTACGGCGTGACTTTTCGGCAATTTTTACTATTGCTTTGTCTTCCATCCATGCTTTTTGATAGCCAAAAAGTATGTCGGTGCCCATGGCAACCGCTAACGAACCTGACACTTTGCTAAGCGGTAGCTCGTTGGTTTGGGTAACGCTTTGCGCGGTGCTAGTCATGTTTTAGCCCTAATATGTCGCGTTTGAAAAATGCCAGCATGTCGTCTGCGGTTTGCGGTAAGTTTTCGTTTTTAACCTTTTGGTCTAGGTCTTTGGCGAGCTTTTGCGCATAGGCTTTTTCGATTTCTTGCTGGCGTTTGTGTGCGGCCATAGCGGTTTGCTCTAGTCGCTGAGCTGCTAGCATGGCGTCTTTTATGGTGTCGATGTCTACCGCTGCGTCGTCGTCGGGGTTCATCATTTGCTGCTGCATAGCGCGGAACAGCTGAGAACGGCCCATTTCTAAAATAAGCTTGGTGGTATCGCCTGTGGGCTTTTCGCCAAGCTCTGCGGTGAGTGCTTTGGTTGACTCGCGCAGGTCGCGTAGCTTTTGGCCTATGGCTTCGGTTTTTTGGGCATGGCGACTTAAGCCACTGCGGCTAATGGTTGCGCCCTCGTCTAAACCCGATTCAATAATAAGGCTGTTAACTGCGTCGAGTATTTCGCCCTGGCTAAAGCGTTTGTCGCGTAGCATTGAGTCGAGCTGCTTTTTAATGTCTTCTGGGAGCAGATCTACCTTGCTGGGTTGGCCTCTGCGGATTGACTCGCTCATAGTTAACCTCGTGGCCCAGGGCGTTTAATGCCAGGTACTACACTTATGCCCTCGGCTACGTCGATGCCTGATTGCGTAATACGGGCTACCCATGTGTTTTCTGTGAGTTTATCGAGTGTTATATAGCCGTTTTGCTCTAACCAATTGAGTAAGGTTTTAAGCTGATCACGACTGCAGCCCAGTGCATAGCGTTGTAATACATCGGCTAGCATGCTGGTGTTAGCGCCAAAATCGGCGGATTCTTTTAGCGTTATAAGTATGCTAATTCGTTGGTGCTCGGCTTGAACTTGTAACATTGCCATGGTGGTTTCCTATGGGTGGGGCTTAAGGGCTGGCACAGTTTCTTCTACTGGTTCGCCGCATTTCATGCAGCAATACAGCGTGTAATCGGTTATGCCTTTATTAAAATCGTTGGTGGTAACAACCTGAGCGTGTATGTTTTTATAACAAGCCTCGGTTTTATCTGTGCCTGTAAGTACGGTGATTTTTGCACCGCATTGGCACTTGTCGTTAACTATCGCCATTTCGCGTGCCTCTGAGTTCGTTTTCCATTAGTAAGTCGGTTAAGCGTTTTAGGTCGGTGAGCTGTGGGTTTAGCCCGTCTATTTTGCCGCTCACTTCTATTAGGCGTTTATCTAAGTCGTGTAGGTCGTCGGCGTTGGGTAGGTCTTCTACTGTTTTTTCTACGGCACTTAAACGGCTTTCTAACACCTCATGCACCTTTTTAGTTACAAAGGTGCTGCGCAACCACGCCAGTGCGCTTGCGCCAACTATGGCAATACCTACGGTTAAAAATGCTTTCCACCATTCCAATATAAAATCCATGCTAGCGCCTATAGTGCTGTTGTTGTATTTCAATGAGCGATTGGCAATCTACACAGGTACTACAGTTTTTAACCGCGTCACGGCGTTGTTTTGGTATGTCTATGCCACACTCTTGGCAGTGCATAAACGCTGCACCTGGTTTATTTGCTTTTTCGCGTTGAATAGATAGCGCGGCATCGAGTAGGTGTTGTTCTATTTTTTGCGCGTCGTCTAATTTACTCACTGCGGTTTCCTTACTTTTTCAATGACGTTTTTAATGCCTTGCTTAACGCTTGGCGCGGCTTTTTCAACTGAGCGGCCAATAACATAGCCACCTATACCTAGCTGTAATAGTTCCCATGCTTGCGCTGATAAACGAAAAGCCAGCACACCAAATGAATCAAGGCACACCAACACTAAGAACGTAAGCATGGTGATAGGCCGCCAATTACGCTGTAAGGCGCTTTCACCTTTGGCCTCGGCGGTAATAATTTGCGATTGCGCCTCTAGCACTTTGCCTTGTAGCTCGACAATTTTACCCTCAAGCTCTAGCACTTGGCTTTGCGCTGCGTTTTCAATGCGCTTGAGTTCGTTGGTAACGGCTTGGCGTTCTTCGTCGCTGGTAAAGAGATCATCAATTAAATTAGTGATTGGCTCGACCACGTTAAACCAATTTTTAATTGCCATTTACTTGCTCCTCACCAAACTTTAATTGTCGCTTGCGCTCGTTGGTAATTGCCTTTTGCAACGCCTGCCAAACCTGTTTAGTTTTGGGGTTGCTGTTTAACATTTTGTTGGTAAATGACTCGGGGTGCTGTGAGTCGTATTTTTTACCGGTGGCCTCTTCGTAGCTTGGCTTAACTACCTGCTGCTCTATTTCGCTAAACACTAAGGTAAGCGCTAGCTCTTTAATAACGGTGTTTTGCGCTGTGGTAAGCGGTTTTACTTTAGCGACCATTAGATTCTCCAAAACGTTTTTTGAGGGCTTCGCGGGCGTTTTTATAGCTTTGCTGGCCGTCTACACGCAGCTGTATGTCGATGGCTCTAACTGATTGCCAGCCTTTGTTAAAGTGGCTTTGCATGGTGCCGCAATGGCTGTGTAGTGGTATTTTGCGCGGATCGAATGGCATGTTGTGCATGCGGGCATCAACTTCTAATTCCATGCGTTTCTCGCGGCCTTTTTGATATGACCAATCCCAATTTTTACCCATTAGGCCACCTCGCTTAGCTGGTTTACTGCAAATTCGGTTACATGGGCTAGGCGGTTATACCAGCCCTCTAGATTTGGCTTTTGGCTGGAGTCGTTTGCACAAATGCGGGCGTACTTACGGCCACGGTTTACGCTGAGCAATACGGTTAGGCTAAGGGCTGGGCGCTCTGCGATAGCGGCTAGGGTTTTTGGCCCCATGCGACCATCGGGCTTTGAGTTGACTAATCGCTGGGTTAATTGGGTCATGGCGGGTGCGCCGTGCTGTACTGCGCCATCTAGCAGCATAAAGTCAACCCCTGCGGGGCTTTGCTCGCAGTGCATGGCACGCCAATAATCACGGTGATACAGGCTTATTGCTTTAGCAAGCGTTAGGTTTTTAATATCTACCGTTGGGTAAGCGCGTTGGCTTATGCCGTATTTTGTAAGGCCGCCACGGTCTGATGCTACGTTATTTAACCCACCATCGCTGCGCAAGCCTCCCTCTAAATACAAGATAGGTAATATGCACTGGGCAAATTTAAGCGAGTACGGGGCAAGCGCGTTTTGCACTTCGGGTACTTGTTTAAAGTAATTTAAGTTGAGTGGGTTGAATACGAACATACCGAAAAGCCTTGTTGTTTTTCGGTATTGTGGGGGGTTGTGCTTAGGTGTTGGCCGTGCGGGGTTTCGGGAAAGTTTAGCTAAAAAGTAGACAGCAACAGTAAAGTTTTTTATGGTACTGCAAGTTTTATTTTTTCGCTAGTTACCATTTAAAAGGACTTAATTTATGAAATACCCAGCCTTTGCCTTCCTTGCTTTATGCGCTTTACCAAGCCACGCAAAAATTTACCAATGTATTGTTGACGATGTGCCCACATTTAGCCAAACGCCCTGCGCACCGGATGCTAAAGAATTGCATTTAAAGGTAACAAAAGCCCCTGATACTCGCGCTGCAAGCAATGATATTTTGCAGCAATGCACTGAACTTGCAAAAAATAATGGCTGGCGTGATCCTGATTCATTTATGGTTGTGTCGCATGAAAAGCAGTGGCGTGATGATGCTAGCGGCGCTCGATTGGTTTTAGCTATGCAAGTAAACGCTAAAAATGGGTATGGCGGTTATGGTAAAGCAAAGCCGTTTAATTGCTTTTTAAATCACAGTGGTACGGGTTTAAGTAATGTTCAAAGGTGGGTTAACTGATCAATAAAAAAGCCGCGTAAAGCGGCTTTTTTTATTGGTTTTGTTTCTTAAACCTGGACCAATCAAGTTCTTTTACTTCTTCAACCAAGCTGTTTATATACCTTAACCTTTTTAATGCTCGGCTTAGGTTTTGTTGAGGCACTTGATTTAATGATGCTGCCATAGGCTCGCTAATGCCATTACAGAGGCAATCATATATAGCGGCTTTAATTGGTTCACTTGTTAAGCGTGTTATTTTTATTAACACTGCAACACGTTCCGGTGATTCTTTTCCGTTAATTAAAGCGTACATACTAAACCACCTTTAAATTTGATTATTGGTAAGCATTGCAGGGCGCTTAAATAAAAGCGCTCTGCATTGCAGGTCATCTATGCTGGCTGTTCTGCCATTGATTGATACTACTTTTAAGCCACCGCTTTGGTCTCTACTTTCTATTGTTTTGTAGCCATCTTGTTCTTTAATGTTTTTTAACCAGCTGGCTGCACGATTGGTTGATACACCAAACACTTGAGCTAAGGTAAGTGAGTTGTAAAACTGCTGGGTTTGTAGCATTTTTTCAGCGGCGTTTATTGTGCTGCTCATTGGCTTAGCTCCTTTACTTTTTGTTGTAGTTCGGTGATGCCTTGTAACAACTTATTTGGCTGATGAATAAGCATAAACTCTAAATCGCCTGCTTTTACCCCTTCAAGGGCTGCGGGGGTTTTAGCTATAAGCGGTGCGCCTACCTCGTCTATAAATTTGTTTTCGTCTTGCATAACATGCAGCTGTATTTGTATGTCGGTGTGCTGTTCTTGCAGTGTACCCAATAGCACGTAGTTGTTTGGGTGTTTACCCTCTAGCATATCCACTATTAGCGTATCTACGCACTCTACGGCTTCGGCGGCTACGTTTACTGCTTCGCTCATTGGCGCTTTACTCATGGTGTTGCTCATTAAAATAGTCTCCGTTGGCGGCGTTCGGTTTCTACGATGCGTTGGTGCTGGATTATTTCAGCTATACGGCGCTCTGTTAGTTTAAATTTATTGGCAAGCTGTTCTATGTTGTTGCCTTTGTATTCTTGCCATATTTGTATATCGCGTAGGGCTGCTTTTAGGCGTTGGTCGGTGGGTATGTAAACATCGCGCCCGCCAAAGTAATGGCCTATTGCTAATGTTATGGCCTCGCCTACCCCTTGCGGGTTGTTTACACTGGCTTTGGTTAGCTGCGATTCGATAAGCAGTGCAAGCGATTGTAGGTTGCTAGGCCAGCGTTTACGTACTTCGGCTGCGTCCTCAGTAGATAGCTTGCTTAGGCAGTCTTGCAGCTGCTCTACGCTTTCACCAAACAGCTCTGATTGTTGTTCGCTCATAAACCACCTCGGTTATATCTAATTGTTAAAAATGAAAGTTCATTATTAAAATCGTTGAGTTCATCACGGGTTGAGTTTTCAGCATCAAAAACTTTCATTGGGTCTTTTTTCATTAATTTGAGTGCGGCTTTTTCTTGGTTTGCTAGCTCATCAAATTCGTTCACTCTTTTTTCAAACTCGCCCGATTGCAATATTTCACTAGCTTTACGCCTTACCTCAGAAATTTTTGAAGTCGCATTTATAAAGTCCTCTGATAACTGGGCGGCTTTTTGCGCTTTTAGCGTTAAACGCTTTTGCTCTTTTTCTAACGCTTGCAATACAAGCTTTTGGCCTAATCTCATTTATCCTCCTTATTCACTTTTGCACCGTAGCGGCTCATTTGTTCTAAATAAGCTTGGTGGTTTTGTTGCTCACTCATTTCTAAGCCCTGGCGTTTTACTTCCATACTGCGGCTACGTTCTGCTGCGGTTGGCTGCACTATTTGCTCTAGTGAGGTGGTGAGCACTTGTTTTAAGTAGTTATGGTTTGCAAGCGGTTTTATATTTGGCTGACCTACTCGCTTTGCCATGATTGAGTTAGCGGTTTGCTCCATAGCGTGGCCCAGTGCTGCAACGTTTTCGGTTAGGGCAAGTACTTCACGGGCTAGCTTTACTGCACGTGTGGCGCTTAAGTCCTGCTTTGCTGGGCGAAATAGGGCTAAGTAGCCGACTAATGCCTGGGCTGTGCGTTTATTGATGCTAGCTACGATACTTAATAGCTCTTTGCCTGCGTCGTCTTGCACTAGTTGATCTAGGCTTAGGTGGCTTTTACACACGGGGCAACGGGTTAATTTCATTTGTGCTTATCTCAAATATGTTGCATACGGCTGGGTATGATTTATGGGGTACAGTGCTAAGCGGTATAGGCCGTGCGTAAGTTTGGCCTGATACAAGGCAGTTAAATGCTTCGTACGCTTGCATGTTGTTTGCTTTTAAATGGTTTAACATTTCGCGTTTATGCCATTTTTTAAGCGGCTCTAGCACTTGTATGGCTTGCGTGAGCGTTAAAAACTGGGTGTGGTAGCTCACGTTTGCGCCTACCTTGGCACGATTTAGCATGCGGTTTACGTAGGCGTCTAGCGCGGTTTCTGAGCCATCGCGCACAAAGCTTTGTTTGTGCATGGTGATCCAAATTGCGCGTATTTTGTTTATTTCGCCTAGTTGCGTTGATGACGATTTAGGGCTTAAACGGCGTTTAGCCTTTGTTTTAAACCCTGCTTTTTTAAAGTGTTCTAACACTTTGTTTAGCTCTGGCAAGCTCATTTGGCTGCATGATGTTTTGCCCGCTGCGCCAAGTAGTGCGGCGCGGTAGGTGTCGTCGTCTAGCCCTAGCTGCCCTTTAGCAATGTGAATTAGCTGAGTTAACTTTGCTTTAGTCATTTTTAAACTCTTCTAGCTGCGCACGGAGGCTTAAATAGCTTTGACCTATGTCGTTGGCTTCTTGGTCTGTAAATATGCTGGTGTCTACTGCTAGCTTGTGTGAGCACTCTAAAAACTTAACGAGTGCAACAAGCTGTTTTAGCTCTAATGTGGGCTGTATTAATAGGGCCATGTGACCTCCTTTTGTTGCTTTATTTTTATCAAAATGCTTTTTGTTTTAGGTAAAGCACTTTGATAAAAAGCCGCATCCGTGCGCGCTTTTTGGTTACTTAATTAGGCTTTGTGGTTGGGCCTAGTGTTGTTGGGTTTACACTTACCAGTTGGCTTTGCACTACAAAGGTGATGTTTTGAAATACAAAGTTAATACTTACTGGTTCTTTACTTTGAGCGACCTGATTTACGATGTTTTGTAGCTCGCTGTGTTCGCTTACTTGAATTGTTATGCCTTCCATGAATTGCTCCTTATAGCTTTGCTATGTCGAGTGATATAGCATGTTCGTGCTCGCCTATGGTTTCGTAAAAACGAATAAAGCGGGTTGAGTCCATTACCAGTATTGAGTCGGCTATTATGTCCATTGCACGCTGCCATTTACCGGTTTCGTCGGTGATTTTAAGACGGCGCAAGCCAAGTACTTTTTGCACTGAAACTTTGCCTTTTTTGTCGGTGGCAAAGGTTTGTTCAATAATGAGTTTTAGGTTTTCGTTTGCGCCCTCGCTCCATTCGTTTAGGCACTCGTCTATTAGCTCTTTTGCTACTAATAGCTCGGGGCCAAGCTCTATGCTTTCTTGCACTTGGAGGGTTACTTTTTGTTTGTGATCAAAACTGCGTAGCGTGACGTTTCCTTTAGTGCCGCCCAGCTCTACCGCGTACTCTTGAGCTAGTAAGGCTATGAATGCGTCAAACTCACTCATTTGCTGCTTTTTAAAATCAGCTAGTGCTTTGCTTTGCTCTTTAGCTTTAGCTATGGCCGATTGCACAAATTCATGGCGAATTATGTCGGCTGGGCGTATAGCTTTAACTGGCACCTGGTGGCCTTTTTGATTAATTAAAAATTCTTGTGGCATAGTGGTTTATCCTTCTATAAACATGACAATTTGGCCGTGTAATTTGGCTGGGCGAACTTGGCGCGTTTGCCCGTTTTTTGTTTCGGTTATTACGGGTAAATGTGCTGGGGCTTGGCCTGCCACTTCAATTACATGGCGGCTAAACCCTTGGTGTGTGTCTAGGATTTGTAACCCTTGTTTTTGTAACTCTTTTAGTGCGTTGCGTAGTTGCATGGTTATTTACTCCCGCATATTTTTGAGTGTGGGCAACCGTTACGACAGGCTCTATAAAGCGCTACGCGTACATGGTTGGTTGCTGCGAACTTTCTGTTTTGGTGTTCTAGGCATACGTTCAGCGGTATTTCGTCCAAGATTGGGCAAGTTACTGTTGATGCCATGAATACTCCCTCTACACGCTGCTGTATTACGTGTGTAGAGGCTTTGTATTTGTCGTTTACTACTTGGCTTACTGTGGCTTTACTTACGCCTAGCTTTTCGGCAACGCTGCGCATGCCTTGCTTTGCTACTTCGTCTTTTAAGACGTGTAGCCAATTAGTTGTTGAAGTCATGCGCTTCTCCCAGTGTGACGGGCGCTATTTTTACGGTTTTACGTTGCACGGCGTTAAACTCAACTAGCTCGTTTGTGTTTGGATCAAATACGCCTGTTGCTTTTGGGATCGGGCGTTTGGGACCGGTATTTTTAAGTATTCGGTATATGGTTGACTCTCCCGCTCGCTCAATGACTGAGCCTGTACGTGGGGCTGATTTAACAACAAATATGTACCCTACTTTTTTTAAAATTGAGATATATGAACGCGCTGAGGCTACCGATATATCGGCGGTGCTAGCCACTTGCCCTGCGTCAAATTCATTTAGGATTCGCATTGATTGCCACATGCGCTGTCTCCCTGAGTTTTTTTGCTTTGCATCGCTTTTATTTACTTGTTTAAACGGCTTATATTCTGCGTTTATAACGGTGTAAGTGATGTGCTCGTAATCAACATGTTCGGCTATTGCTTTTGCTGCTACTAGGCGCTTTGCAAAGGCTTTTAAACTGTCGAGTGTTGTGTGCTCTATGGCATCGCGCACTTGTTGCAATGAGAATGTTTTTAAGATTCTCATTGCTTGCCATGCGTCTTTTAGTTGTGGGCGGCTCACTAATTTCTCCTTACGCTTTTTTAAGGAAAAATTCTTTATTGCCCCACTGTTGTAGGTCGATGCTCGTTAACCCATTCGCCAGTGCAAAGGCTTCTATTTTTGATAGTCCTGTGATGATGCGACGTACCTCGCCGTCGGTGTCGCTAAGCAGCTGGCTTAGTAGGTCGTCTTGTATTGTTAGCGTTGGCTCTATCACTGCATTGACGATTATTTGCAGGTCTTCGCGCTGAGTTGGCTGGAACTCTAACCATTCTGATATGCGGTTATAAAATTGGCGGTGACGCTGTAATTTACGGCGTACTGATTCCATGCCAATAAGTACTACTGGGCAGTTGGTTAGGTCGTGAATGTCGCGCACGATTTCGAGTGTATTTTTGTCGTTTAATAGGTAGTCGGCTTCGTCTATAAACAGTGGGCGATTGTGTATTGCCATATGCTCTATGATGTAGTTAAGCATGGCTTCACGGGTGTATATATCAGGGCCACTTAGCTCTTTAACTATTTGACGTAGCAACTGGGCTAATGTCATGCCCGATGTAGCACGAATGTAGATGCCGTCGCAGCGGTTAACCAACCATGCTGTTGCGGTGGTTTTACCAAGACCTGGATCGCCGTAAATAAGGCCAATACCTGGCACGCCATGAGCGCGCTGGTTTAGCGCTTCTACCATCATTTGTGTGGCTACTACGTTGCTTACGATTGCTATTTTAGTTTTCATGGTTTTTCCTTTTACTGGTTATGTAATTTTGTGGTTGCGGGTGCTGGGTTCATGTCGTTTAGTAGGTCGTCTAAGCGCTTTGATGTGGCGCGATTGTTTTGCTCCCACCCGTTTAGCCATAGCGCGTCTACATCACTTAACTGATTTTCTAGGCGCTGCTTTTTATGAAACATGGCTTTACTTTGTGGGTTGTCGAATAGCGGTGTTGGGTTTACGTTTGCTACTGCTGTTTCTTCATCCAACTGCTTACGACGTTTTTCAAACTCACTTAATTGCTCGTCACTAAAGCCAACTGCTGGCTTGCTATCTAGCGCTTTAATAGCTGATTGCGTTATGACATTGGTGTGTTCAACTGACTGTTTAGGCAGTGTTGCAAGTGCTTTATTTTGGGTTGTGTAATGCCCTAACACTTCGTTTGCTATGTCTGAAACGTTGACGCTTTTAGCGGTCTTTTTAAGCTCTTTTAGCTTGCGTGATGTTTCGGCT
The DNA here is from genome assembly GCF_014077565.1 of Pseudoalteromonas sp. 5Ae-yellow. Taxonomy (NCBI): domain Bacteria; kingdom Pseudomonadati; phylum Pseudomonadota; class Gammaproteobacteria; order Alteromonadales; family Pseudoalteromonadaceae; genus Pseudoalteromonas; species Pseudoalteromonas sp. 5Ae-yellow. Next base: position 61,121 of record NZ_JACGWD010000004.1, on the reverse strand, counting down.
GATTGGCTGCGTTTTGCATGGTGCGCGACGTCTTGGCGTGTCATGCCTGCTGACTCTATTTCGTGGTCTACTGCGATACAAATAAACTCGTTATTTATGCGGTTAAATACGTAAATACGGCCTACGTTTTTAGGGTCCCATTTACATAACACTTCATCGCCTACGATTGCGCCTAGCTCTGGTGCAATATAGAAGCCACCACTTAGTTTTATGCCCTCTTTACCAACCATGCGTAAACCGCGATTTGATGGTATTGGCTGTAGCATTACATCAAGCAAACGCTCGTCTTTGATCACTTTGATTTGGTCGCGACTTGCTGCGAATAAATCGAATGGTGTTTTGTTGCCTACATTACTATGCGGTTTATGGTGGTAGCGGTTTTCTATCCAGTTATCTACGAACTCTTGCAACTGCTGCGCGGTCATATTGATTTCGATTGCTGACTTATCACCGCCTTGCTTTGCTAATAAGCGCTGTGCAAAGGTTTTACGCGCTTCAATTGCCTGGCGTTCTGAAACGTTGTGACCAATGTAACCGGTTAATAGCTCAGCTATGTCGTGCGAAAACGTTTTAAAAAACCGCTCTATATATGGCTTTTCTTCACCTGAAAACGGGCGTGTTGTTTCGTGCTTTATGTCGAGCGCGTCAAACACGCTTTTTATCTGTATTGAGGTGTAGTCTTTACCGTTATCGGTGCGAGCAATTTCGGGTATGCCCCAGTCGAGTATTGCTTTGCGGATAACTAAACAAATACCGGTGCTGTCACTGGTTGGGTGAATAACGACTTTTGCACGGCGGCTAAATACGTCGATAATTCCGATTAGTGAGTGGCGGCCATCGGTTAGCATTACGTCTGATGGGGTTGAATCGAACTCCCACAATTGGTTAAGACGTTTTACGTTTTCGTCCATTTTACCCATGGCGCTCATATACTTGTTTTTCCAAGCATCTGGGTTTGCCATTTTGGTATAAAGTGCGCTGTTTTCGCGCTTCCAACGTGTTAGCCAATCGCGAATTGTGGTTTCTGCTGGTAGTGCTTTACCTACTTGGTAAAAGCGAGCTATTAAACCCTCTTTGATTTGTGTGGCTTTTACGTGTGGGTACTCGTAGATCATGGCTATGCAAAAATCGGCTAGCTCTTTGTCTGAGTCGATGATTGATTTGCCGCTACGCTTAGGCTTTAAAGCTAAACCTGCTACGCCTTTTTCGGCTATGGTTTTTTGCCAGCGTATTAGTGTAATGCGCGATACAGATGGAATTAAGCTTCTGTATTCTACAGGTACGTCGATTAGTCCTTTGTTATAGCGTTCGCTATATAGGTCAAAGCCTGCAACTTTCGCTAGGTTGTTCGCACTTACAAAATTTTCTGCCTCTTTTAAAACCCAGCATTTCGCACTTGCCTTGGGTGGGATACTTTCCATTGCAGCAAGTTGCTTTAAGTTTTGGTCTTTAAGTTCAGTTATTTCAGAGTTTTTAAGGCGGTCGTTTTGCTCATTTACGCTTAAATAAGCCTTACCGCTGTGTGCTGCTGAACTATTTGTTTCTTTGATTAAAGTCTCTTTAATCTGCACACAAATGTGTGCAGGAAGATCGGCGAGTGCATACTTACGTACTTTTCCGCCTCTGCCATTAACCTCTGTAAAAGGCCAGTTTTCATTTTTAGCTCTTATCTGAATACTGCGCTTATTGACAAGCATATAACCAGCTATTTGGTGTGCTGTGTATAGTTCCATTATTCACCCCTTTTAAGCTTACGACGCCCAGCCTTGCGGTTAGGCTTTCCGTCAACCCCATAGCGCTCAGGCCATATTTCACTGGCACTTACACCAAGCGTTTCAGCTATTATTTTTTCAGCTGCGGGGTACGGTCTGTGTAATGCGTTTTGCACTGCATTCGACTCATAACCCCGACTAAATGAGAGCTGGCGACATGACCAACCCTCGATTTCTAACGCTGATTTTATCTCTGTTACCGTCCAACCTGGACTTTCTAACTCATCCATTCAATGCACCTCTATGTGTGTATTTTGCGTTCATGCACACAAAGATACGCACACATAAATGTGAATGCAATATTTATTTGCACACCTTTGCATGCAAGCAAATCAAGCAATTGATTTAACTAATAATTTATTTTTTTAGATGTTTGTATTTGATGGATCGCACTTCGCGCTTTGAAGTGCGAAAGGATCGCGGTTGGGAAAACAGGGGGATTTAAATTTTTATTTTGCATGCACTCGCTTGTGTGATTAAATATAATTATATCCATCATCCGAACAGAGCAATTGAGCGTTATGGCTACATTCAATAAATATCTAAAAGCGCTAAGAGAACGGGTGTTCTTAGATATAGGCACAGTTGCCGAGCGCACGGGGGTGCATAGAAATACTCAATCTAAATACGAAGACAGTCGCGATCCTCCATTTGATTACTTAGTTGAGTTTGCGGCATTGGTTGATGTGCCGTTAGATGAGATGTTAATTAAGCGCCTAGAAGACTCTAAAGCTTCTGAGGACGCTATCAACAAGGCGTTAAAGGCTTTAAAGCCAGGTGATAGAGGCTACTACGAAATCAAGTCAGTTAATGAGCCAAACATGACTTACAACGCAGTAAGTGAACTGATGCAAGTAAAAATCACTGAGGCTTCACACAAGCTTATACCTCTTGGGGCAACTATTTTTATCAATACAAACTCAAAATCTATTGATGCAAATAGCATGTATGCGTTTCTAAACCCGATGAACGGTGAGTATTTTGCTGCAAAGCTGGTACTGACTGCTGCAAAACTAAAATTGGTCTTTGATAGTGATGAGCGTAAAGATTTAGTATTTAACGTTGAGGGTGGCGAAATTGAATCTCGTTACATTCTAAAAACTTTGGGGCTTTTAGGTAAAATCGTAAAAGCTGAACTTATTTTTTAATTTATCAAATTAAGCCGTGTTTATCGCGGTTTCGCACTTTCTTTTATCATTTTTTCGTACTTTCTAAGATCGCACTTATTTTTAATTAAACTGGCCTTAAACCCTTATTTCTCCCGCGTTTTCCCATCTATTCTTATCTATTCCCTGTTTATCATTTAGATCTGTTAGTTACATCACACTGAAAACGCAAGCTTGCCGATTTTTCTTCTTAACATAGTTATACGTTAGTAAATAAAAAACGTTTAATACAAAGTTAAGTTATTGATTGTTCTATTTTTGAGCGAAGATAATAAATGCTCAATTTATAGATCAAAATTGGATCACTATTAAGAGGGAAAATACTTTTATGACTATTCGTGCAGGTATATTTTTAGAAAATTAAAATAAAAAAGTAAATAAATACGAAGAATACCCCAAAGTAAAAAATGAAATTTTATGTTTTTGAGTTGTTTTTTTAATTACAAGTGGCTTTAATGGCGTGTTTAATTTAACCAATTTAAAGACTCAACAATAATAAAACTCGCATTAGTATTCTTAAATTCTTAAAAAAACAGCTTTAATAGAGCTATAAATCACGCAGATCGAACACAAAAACAACGAATAAACCTCTTTTTTCAATTTATGACTTTTATATGTTGACACTTTGCGGCTCCATCATTAATATTTCGCCCCGTTGAAAGGCAAGACGCTTCCCCCTTAGCTCAGTTGGTTAGAGCGACGGACTGTTAATCCGCAGGTCCCCCGTTCGAGTCGGGGAGGGGGAGCCAAGTTTTTCAACCATAAACGTTTCCCCCTTAGCTCAGTTGGTTAGAGCGACGGACTGTTAATCCGCAGGTCCCCCGTTCGAGTCGGGGAGGGGGAGCCAAGTTTATGTTTATGATGTAGTTCCCCCTTAGCTCAGTTGGTTAGAGCGACGGACTGTTAATCCGCAGGTCCCCCGTTCGAGTCGGGGAGGGGGAGCCAAATCATCATAATAATATCAGTACTTTAGTTCCCCCTTAGCTCAGTTGGTTAGAGCGACGGACTGTTAATCCGCAGGTCCCCCGTTCGAGTCGGGGAGGGGGAGCCAATTCTAAGAATTTCATAGACATTCCAAGCTATTTCCACTACTCTTCCTTATATAACTAAAGCATTAGTTTAATTCTTTAATGCGCTGTACTTAGTTTATTAATCAAGGACTTGATTCCTTCCCTTTTGATTATTAAAAGACTGAAAACATGGCTGGATTTAAAAAACTTATTTTTATACAAATTATCTCTTGGTTATTGTGTGTTGCAGCAGGAAGCTACTTCATATCTATAAGCTTTGATACTGCGGTAAGTGATGCACAAAAAAATGCACAAACAACTGTTACTAAGTATATTAATGACCTTTCTTTAGACGATATTTCTGCTCAAAATTTAAAACAATCAATTGCAGATGGTAATACGTTTTCAAGCTTTACCCTAAGAGATTACCAAGGTGCTGAAGTATTTAGCATTAACCCCCCTACTCAATTACCAATGTTTGCTGATTTTGTACTCTCTAACTTTAACTCTGTACGCCCACAGTTTGCTGTAAACGATGCCGCAGATATAAAAGTTGAATTTGTACTTAACATTGAGCATTTAGCATCGCAGCTACAAACTTCCCTTTTTATTGTTATTTTGATTTCTGCCATTTTAGTTATTATTCCAATAATTTTAATGCAATCAATTTTCTATCAGCTAAATAAAAACATAAGTACAACAGTTGCTGACATTATCGATATTTATATCAATCAAAACCAAGTTGATAATGATTTAGAAACAGCGTTAGATGGCACTCGATTGAAAAAAATGGGGAAAGACTTAGTACCTAGTTTTAATCGATTATCTCATTTTTTAAAAAACAAAAACGAAGACATACAAAGCGCTGCTATGACTATTAAGCATGAAGCGTACAAAGATGTAATTACCTCGCTTGGTAATCGTAATATGTTTGTTGAGTACTACGAAAAAAATATTGAAAACACTGAGCAAAGTACATTTGGCTCTTTAGCTATGGTACGTTGTAGCGAACTACAAGCTATAAACCAAACCCGTGGTTATCAAAAAGGTGATGAGTACGTTAAAGGCGTTGCCGATATTATTAAGCACATAAGCGGCACTTACACTGGTAGCCAAGTATTTAGATTAAACAGCTCTGACTTTGCTGTAGTACTGCCCCACACCCCTTTAAAAGAAGCAGAGCGCTTTGGTGAAAATCTACAATCGCGTTTTACTCAGTATCAACAAAACCAAGAGCTAAGCTCTGTTGCTAACACGGGCATTGTCGGTTACGAAAAAGGTAAGCCTTTAGGTGAGCTACTTTCTGTTGTTGATAACGCGATGAGTATGGCGCAATCAAAACAAGTAAATGCATGGCACGTGCAACGCGAGACCGATTTAGTTAATAACGTAAGTGCAGGTTTTGGTAATCAAAACTGGCGTAAGGTTATTAACGAGGTTATTGAATCTAAGCGTGTACATTTAGTTATGCAGAATATTATGCCGCTTGGTAAAAGTATTAAAGCCTATGCTGAAATACAAGTGCGATTTAAAACAGAAGACAATCAAGTACTCCCTACCGCTTCTTTTTTAGCAATGGCCGAAAAGCTTGATATGGCAATAGAAATTGATCGCCTGATCATCGACTCTTCTCTTGAAAAGGTTAAAAGCCGTAACTTATCCGAAAAGTTTTTTGGTTTAAATGTAACAGCCTCTAGTGCACACAACGATCAGTTTGTAATTTGGCTAGAACGCCGATTATTAAAAGATACGCATATTGCATCTAAACTAGTATTTGAAGTAAGCGAGTTTGGTTTACAGCAAAACATAAAGGCTAGTAAGCGCTTTATCGACATGGTGCACAGAGTTGGCGCACGCGTTACTGTTGAACGTTTTGGTGTTGGCTTAACATCGTTTAAATTTTTCCGTGATTTAAAACCTGACTTTATTAAAATGGATGCAAGTTACACTCGTGGCCTTGAAGACGATAAAAACAATCAGTACTTTATGCGCTTAATGGTTGATTTAGCCCACCGTATTGGTGTTAGCGTATTTGCTGAGGGCGTTGAGAGCCAAGAAGAGAAACACATAATAGAAACTTTGTGTTTAGATGGCGTTCAAGGTTATTACATAGAAAAACCTAAAGATATTTAATTAGTTTTTAATTAATAAAAAAAGAGCATTCGTTGCTCTTTTTTTGTTTCTGCTATTTGAGTAATTCCTTACATCAAAATCACATTAATTTTACAGCCTTGTGATCAATATGTTTGTCCTTGCGTTTATTTAACTGATAACGACTCGCAAATGTTGTTTATCGGGGCAGAAAAAAGGATAATACGTAGGACTTTAATAGCGTGAGGCACACATGACAGAATATGTCTTGTTATTGATTGGAACCGTTCTGGTTAATAACTTTGTATTAGTACAATTTTTAGGCTTATGTCCGTTTATGGGCGTATCAGGTAAGCTTGATACAGCGATTGGTATGTCTTTGGCAACCACGTTTGTGCTTACCCTTGCCTCTGTAACTAGCTATTTAGTTAACCAATATATTTTAATCCCTCTGGATATCGAATTTTTACGTACCATGAGCTTTATTTTGGTAATTGCCGTTGTAGTGCAATTTACCGAAATGGTTGTACGTAAAACAAGCCCTACTCTATATCGTTTACTAGGCATATTTTTACCGCTGATCACCACTAACTGTGCGGTATTAGGTGTAGCTCTATTAAATATCAAAGAAGATCATTCATTTTTACAATCTGCAGTGTATGGTTTTGGTGCTGCGGTTGGTTTTTCTTTAGTGCTTGTATTGTTTGCAGCACTACGAGAACGCTTAGCAGCAGCTGACGTTCCTACGCCTTTTAAAGGCGCCTCCATTGCAATGATCACCGCAGGCTTAATGTCGATGGCGTTTATGGGTTTTACTGGATTAGTGAAGTTTTAATATGACCTTGTTTTATGCCTTGATAGCGATTGGCTCGCTAGCACTCGTTTTTGGACTTATTTTAGGATTTGCAGCAATTCGCTTTCGTGTTGAAGGCAACCCTATTGTTGAGCAAATTGATACTATTTTGCCACAAACTCAATGCGGACAATGTGGCTACCCGGGCTGTCGCCCTTACGCCGAAGCTATAGCCAATGGCGATGAAATAAATAAATGCCCTCCGGGCGGCGAATCAACTATGAAAAAGCTTGCCGGCTTAATGGGGGTTGATGAAAAACCACTTGCAGGCGGCGAGCAAGCAGAACCTGTAAAAACAGTGGCTTATATTCGCGAAGATGAATGTATTGGCTGTACCAAATGTATTCAGGCCTGCCCTGTTGACGCTATTTTAGGCGCGACTCGTCAAATGCACACCGTGTTAATTGATGAATGTACTGGCTGTGATTTATGTGTTGAGCCTTGCCCTGTAGATTGCATTGATATGCTACCTGTAGCCGAAACTAAACAAAACTGGAAATGGCAGCTAGATGCTATTCCTGTTACACAAATAGATTAGAGGTTTGAGTGGACAAGTTACTTGAACAAATAAAAAAAGGCACCGTGTGGGCATTTCCTGGCGGCATACACCCACCACAACAAAAATCACTCTCTAATAGTGCGAGTATCACTCGCTTACCTTTGCCCGACAAACTCATTGTTGCGCTTAAGCAACACATAGGCGCAAACGGTAAGTTACTTGTAGAAAAGGGCCAACACGTCTTAAAAGGCCAGCCACTTACAGCGCCTGCTGCTAACTGGTCGGTACCTGTGCATGCGCCAAGCTCTGGTGTGGTTACTGATATTGCACCTATGCCATCAGCACATCCATCGGCCCTACCTGAACTAAGTGTTATTATTGAACCAGACGGCAAAGACGAATGGGTAGCTCTAAATAAAAATAAAAATCCTGCTGAGCTTAGTCATGACGAGCTAATAAATATTATTCACCAAGCCGGTATTAGTGGTATGGGTGGAGCTGGTTTTCCTACTTATGTGAAAGCAGATACTAAGCAGCCTATTGAATTTTTGATTGTAAATGCTGTTGAGTGCGAACCTTATATTACTGCCGATGACGTTTTAATGCGCGAACACGCTAAAGAAGTTATCCAAGGCATTGAAATTATGCAGCAGCTTTTAAACCCAACACTGTGCATTGTGGGTATAGAAGATAATAAGCCAGAAGCTATTGCAGCAATGAAGCAAGCAGCTGAGCATAACTCAAAAATAATTATTCAAACGGTGCCCACTATTTACCCCTCTGGCGGTGAAAAGCAGTTAATTAAATTACTTACCAACCGTGAAGTTCCTAGCATTGGTATTCCTGCCGATATTGGTATTTTAGTGCACAACACGGGTACTTTGTTTGCCGTACAACAAGCCGTTTATGAAGGTAAACCACTCATTGAACGTATAGTTACGGTAACAGGTAACACTATTCATAAGCCTGGAAATGTATGGGCACTACTTGGCACTGAAATAAAGCACTTACTTGATTGCCAAGGGTTCTCGCCTGTACCTCAGCAAAGTGTTGTGATGGGCGGCCCGATGATGGGATTTACGCTACCCACAGTACGTATTGGCATAGTTAAAACAACTAACTGTATTTTAGCGCCCGATCATAAAGAGCTAGCAGAACCCGGCCCTGAAAAAGCCTGCATTCGTTGTAGTGCTTGTGCCGATGCCTGCCCTGCTTCTTTATTACCACAGCAATTACAGTGGTTTGCTAAATCAAAAGAGTACGACAAACTACAAGAACACAATTTATTTGACTGTATTGAATGTGGTGCTTGTGCATATGTGTGCCCAAGTGAAATCCCTCTTGTACAATACTATCGTGTGGCCAAAGTTGAAATTAAAGAACAGCAAGCTGACAAAATAAAAGCCGACAGAGCAAAAGAACGTTTTGATGCACGAAAAGAGCGTTTAGATCGCGAGCAAGAAGAACGTCAAAACCGCCATAAACGTAAACCTGCCGCTAAATCAGCTGACGAAAAGCAAAAAGTAGCTGATGCATTAGCTCGTGTTAAAAATAAAGCCGATAACGGCGATGAAAAATCAGCTGTTGCTGCCACTATCGCACGCGCAAAAGCTAAAAAGCTAGGCGTTCAATCTGCTGAATTAGAGCCAGACAATAGCGAAGTAGCAAAAGATCGCGCACTACGTAAAGAACAAGCGCGCAAATATAAAGAGCAAAAATCGCAAAAAGATGAATCGGCCGAGACTGCACCCGTTGATGATAAAAAATCAGCAGTCGCTGCAGCCATTGCTCGAGCTAAAGCCAAAAAAGCAGCACAAGCAAGTGACGAATCACAAAGCGATGTCCCTGTTGATGATAAAAAAGCAGCGGTAGCTGCGGCCATTGCTCGTGCTAAAGCCAAAAAGGCGGCACAAGCAAGTGAAGTGGCTGAGCAGACAGTAAGTGAAGAGTCACAAAGCGTGGCACCTGTTGATGACAAAAAGGCAGCCGTAGCTGCTGCCATTGCTCGTGCTAAAGCTAAAAAAGCGGCTAAAGCATTAGATAACGCTGAACAATCCGTGAGTGAAGATCCACAAAGCGTGGCACCTGTTGATGACAAAAAGGCAGCCGTAGCCGCTGCCATTGCTCGCGCTAAAGCTAAAAAAGCGGCTAAAGCATTAGAAGACGCTGAGCAATCCGTGAGTGAAGATCCACAAAGCGTTGAGCCTGTTGATGACAAAAAGGCAGCCGTGGCGGCGGCCATTGCTCGTGCAAAAGCTAAAAAAGCAGCTAAAGCATTAGAAGAAGCCGAGCAAACCACAAGTGAAGAGCCACAAACTGATGCACCCGTTGATGATAAAAAAGCAGCGGTAGCTGCGGCCATAGCTCGTGCTAAAGCTAAAAAAGCGGCTAAAGCACTAGAAGATACCGAACAAACTCAGCCCCAAGAGCTACAAGTTGATAGCGCAGCACCTAAGAGTGCAGAAAGTAACACCGATGACTCATCAGATCTTATTAACGCAGATAAACCTAAATCAGCAGACGATAAGAAAAAAGCCGCCGTGGCTGCTGCAATTGCGAGAGCAAAAGCTAAAAAGTTACAAAAAGAAGGAAATAATCAGTCATGAAATTAACCATGGCCAGTTCGCCGCATAATCACAGCCATAAATCGTTAACGCGATTAATGCTTAGCGTTATTGCTGCGTGTATTCCTGGGCTAATTGCTCAAGTTTTCTTTTTTGGAACCGGTGTACTTATTCAACTGGTGCTCGCGCTTGTTGCTGTAAGCGTATTTGAAGCTGCAATAATGCTAATACGAAAGCGCCCTGTTTGGCCTGCATTAAGTGATGGCAGTGCGTGGCTTACTGCCGTGTTATTGGCATTGAGTATTCCACCACTTGCCCCTTGGTGGATAATTATTATTGGCTGTTTATTTTCTATTGTTATAGTTAAACAGCTTTATGGCGGCCTTGGGTTTAACTTATTTAATCCAGCAATGGCGGCTTATGTACTGCTTTTAGTTTCGTTTCCGGTACAAATGACCGCATGGTTGCCTGTTACCGATTTAATAAATACGCCAATAGGCTTTGCTGATCAGTTAAGGCTAATATTCACCGATTTTACGGCCTCTGGGTTTAGCCTAGATCAAGTCCGTGCAGGGGTTGATGGCCTAACAATGGCAACACCGCTGGATACTGTTAAAACAGACATAGCACACGGTTTAACTGTTACCGAAAGCATGCAAAAGCCATTATTTAACGAATGGGCTGGCCTTGGTTGGGTGTGGGTTAACTTAGGCTTTTTAGTGGGTGGTTTATACTTATTAAAAGCAAAAATAATTAACTGGCATATTCCTGTCAGTTTTATCGCAAGTTTAGCACTATGTAGTGCTATTGGTTATATCGCATCACCTGGTACAGAGCCGGGTACCCTATTTCACTTATTAAGTGGAGCCACAATGATGGGGGCCTTTTTTATAGCAACCGATCCGGTATCTGCAGCAACAACTAACAAAGGGCGCTTAATTTATGGCGCGCTAATTGGCTTACTAATTTATTTAATTCGTACCTTTGGTGGTTTTCCTGATGCCATCGCATTTAGCGTATTATTGATTAATATTGCAGTGCCGCTAATAGACTACTACACACAGCCACGTACTTATGGCCATGGAGCAGTAAAATGATCATTTCGTCAATGGCTAAAAATGGTGCTATTTTAACTGCGTTTGCATTAGCAACGACGGGCTTAGTTGCCTCTATCAATGCACTTACTGCCGATAAAATTGCAGAGCAAGAACAACTACAACTTACTGCGCAGCTACAAGAAGTGCTCGACCCAAAATCATACGACAATCAACTATCACAAGATTGCGTAATTATTACTGACGAAAAACTAGGTCCACACGCAAATCAAGTAATTTACCGTGCTCGTAAAAACAATAAACCAGTCGCTGTTGTTATTAGGCATGTTACGCCAAACGGCTACAGTGGCGATATAAATCTATTAACCGCCGTTTTAAGTGATGGCACCATAGCGGGTGTACGCACTACTAAACACGAAGAAACTCCTGGTTTAGGCGACAAAGTAGAAGTTAAAAAATCACTTTGGATCACAACATTTAAAAGCTTAACCGTTGAAGGTGAAGATGACGCTCGTTGGGCTGTAAAAAAAGATGGCGGCCAGTTTGATCAATTTACAGGTGCAACCATAACGCCCCGTGCTGTAGTGGGCTCTGTAAAAAATGCCGTATTGTTCGCACAAACTAATTTTGATGATATTTTTGCAGCACATAATGCCGAATGTTTGGAGGTAGCTAAATGAGTGAGTTAAAAACATTATACAAAGAAGGTGTGTGGGTAAATAACCCTGCCCTTGTACAGCTTTTAGGTTTGTGTCCACTGCTTGCCGTTACCTCAACTGTAACAAATGCCTTAGGTTTAGGCTTAGCAACTTTACTCGTACTAATAGGCTCAAATGTTACCGTATCAATTGTGCGTAACTGGGTGCCAAAAGATATTCGTATACCTGTATTTGTCATGATCATCGCGGGCTTTGTAACTATAGTTCAATTACTTATGAACGCTTATACCTTTGGTTTATATCAATCATTGGGAATTTTTATCCCGTTGATTGTAACTAACTGCGCCATTATTGGCCGCGCCGAGGCATACGCCTCTAAAAATCCTGTTCATTTATCAGCATTTGATGGCTTAATGATGGGTTTAGGCTTTATGATTGTGCTTGTTGTTTTAGGCGCTATGCGTGAGTTAATTGGCCAAGGTACGCTGTTTGACGGCGCCGACTTATTACTTGGCCCATGGGCACAGAGCTTGCGCATAGAAGTATTTAACTTTGATAATCAATTTTTACTGGCAATTTTACCACCGGGTGCCTTTTTAGGGCTTGGGCTGCTTATTGCTGCAAAAAACGTAATTGACGCACAAATAAAATCAAAGCAAATTGCACCGCCAGAGGCTGAAAAAGGCCCTCGAGCACGTGTTACCAGCTTAACTTAAGGGGAAAACGTATTAGAGCAACAATTAGCACTAATACGTTTTAAGTTGCATGAATAAAGAAAAACGTCACCAAATATTATCCCGCCTGCGCGACGATAACCCGCACCCAGTTACAGAGCTTGAATATTCAAGCCCGTTTGAGTTGCTAGTAGCAGTAACTCTTTCAGCGCAAGCAACCGATGTAGGTGTGAATAAAGCCACTCGAAAGTTGTTCCCTGTTGCTAATACACCCCAAGCCATTTTAGATATAGGTCACGATACACTGCGTGATTATATAAAAACCATCGGCTTATTTAACTCTAAAGCTGCCAACGTTTATAAAATGTGCCAAATTTTGGTGAATGAACATAACAGCATCGTGCCAGAAAATCGTGAAGCATTAGAAGCCCTACCAGGCGTTGGCCGTAAAACCGCTAATGTTGTCCTCAACACAGCTTTTGGCTGGCCTGTAATAGCCGTGGATACACATATATTTCGTGTTTCTAACCGCACTAAGCTTGCTATGGGAAAAGATGTTGTTGCTGTAGAGCAAAAGCTTGAAAAAGTAGTCCCTGCTGAATTTAAAGTAGACGTGCATCATTGGCTAATACTGCACGGGCGTTACACCTGCGTAGCGCGTAAACCTAAGTGTGGCAGCTGTATTATTGAAGACTTGTGTGAGTTTAAGGAAAAAACTGATTAGTTCCAAAAGCGCGGCATAAAGCCGCGCCAATCAATCCATCTAGATAAAACATTTTTATACGTAAGGCCGTGTTAGTGAAATTGTACAATTATCAGAACATTATCAAAGTATTAATTTCACAACGCTCACTCCTTTAGTTATGCTAGTGAACATTATAAAATTATATTGCGAAACCCTCTATGCTACCTCTACTTCGTATCTTGATAATTGAGCAAGACCCAGCCACTTTACAAGGGCTTTCAACGAACCTATCAAAGACCATTCCTAACTTTGAGCGAGACGATATTCATATCGATATTATTGAATGCCTCGAGCTTAAACACGCGCTGGAATGTGTAGAGGAAGATGGTGATATTCAAGCCGTGGTTCTAAGCTGGGATATGCACAACAAAGTGGGTGAGCGGATGTATAGCCGCTTTATCGAGGATTTAAAGGCAATTCGTCTTGAGTTACCGGTTTATGTTATTGGCGACGACACTAAAGGGCTGGAAATCGTTAACGAATCAGAAGAAATCGAATCATTCTTTTTTAAAGATGAAGTGATTTCTGACCCAGAAGCTATTTTAGGCTATATGATCAACGATTTTGACGACCGCTCTGAAACGCCATTTTGGACGGCGTATCGTCGTTACGTTGGTGAAGCAAACGACTCTTGGCATACACCGGGTCATAGTGGGGGTTCTAGCTTTAGAAACTCACCTTACATCAAAGATTTTTATCAGTTTTACGGCCGCAATGTATTTGTTGGCGACCTGTCGGTTTCGGTAGACTCGCTAGGTTCATTATCAGACAGCACTAATACTATTGGTCGCGCTCAAGAGTCAGCAGCGGCGACGTTTGAAGTTAAGCACACCTACTTTGTTACAAATGGTTCATCTACCTCAAATAAAATCATTTTGCAGACACTCCTGCGCAAGGGGGATAAAGTAATTGTCGACCGTAATTGCCATAAGTCAGTACATTATGGCATCTTGCAATCAGCCAGTTACCCCATTTATTTGGCGAGTATTTTAAATCCAAAATATGGCATTTTCGCGCCGCCGTCGTTGGCCGACATCAAGTTAGCAATTGAAAACAATACTGATGCTAAATTACTAGTGCTTACAGGTTGTACTTACGATGGCCTACTTAGCGACCTGAAACAAGTCGTGGATTATGCTCATCAATATGGTATTAAAGTGTTTATAGATGAAGCCTGGTTTGCATACTCTTTGTTTCATCCTAGCTTTCGTCATTATTCTGCGATACATGCAGGGGCTGACTACATTACGCATTCGGCACATAAAGTAGTATCGGCGTTTTCTCAAGCATCTTATATTCATATTAACGACCCAGATTTTGATGCTGACTTCTTTCGAGAGATTTATAGCATCTACGCTAGTACATCGCCCAAATATCAGCTTATTGCATCGCTTGACGTGTGCCAAAAGCAATTAGAGATGGAAGGCTATAAGCTGCTCAATGCGCTGCTAAATCATGTTGAGGAGTTTAAACAACAGATGGCCTCGCTTAAGCAAATTAAAGTATTAGCTAAGCAAGACTTTATGGAAATATTCCCGCATTTTAGTGGTGATAATATGGGTCACGATCCATTAAAAATCCTTATTGATATTAGTGAGCTACCTTACTCATTAAAAGATATTCATAAATATCTACTGGATGAAATTGGGCTAGAGATAGAAAAATATACACACAGCACCATCTTGGTTTTACTCACGCTTGGCGGCACGCGTTCGAAGATAATTCGTTTGTACAATGCATTGAAAAAGCTAGACAGCGGTAAAGTAAAACTATCGAAATCGACGCGCAGAGCTCGCTTACCTGAAAACTTACCAGCCATAGACTTGGCGTGTATTCCAAGCGATGCTTTTTATGGCGACCGCGAATCTATACCTATTAGCAAAAGTAACAACCGCATTTGTGCCGGTTTAGTCACTCCATACCCACCAGGCATTCCGCTTTTGGTACCGGGCCAGCATATTACTGAAGATCATATCGAATATTTGCAAGAGCTGGCAAGCCAAGGGCTGACGATTCAAGGCAGTTTTGATGGTGAAATTTATGTTCTTAAGGGTAAGGTTAATAAGTAAAGTATTCACTTAATACTATCCCAATAATGATTACTGGCGGCTGTGTCGCAAGATATTGCCGCTGTATTGCAGCTTCATTAAATCGACTAATCAAGTAATCCCCTATTAAACATTCACTTTTATTTTAATGTCCCTAATTGCCTTATGGGTGGTCAACTAAATTTGGGCTTGGATAAATGCATAGAGGTCGTTGCGCAAGAGCTTGATATCACAAGCGTTTAATAAATATGCATCATTGGCTAATACTACACAGACGCTATATCTGATTGACACGTAAACCAAAGTCTGGAAATTGTATTATCGAAGATTTAGTAAGCTTAAAGATAGAACTGATTAAGCGTTAATTGGAAACTCGATAATACGCTACTTCACATAAGTGTGTTTTAAATAAAAATAGAGATGGAGTGAAAAATTGTTTGGAGTCAGTGGTTTTTATATGCTCAAAGAAGACTTACTCTTAAAATAAAAACGCCTAATAAATTATTTCAGACGTTTTTATTCAATTATTTTCCCCTACACTCAGACAGGGTAATAAAAATTAAGCCGGTAGTTTTTCTAGCCATACCTTTAACCAAGGCTCTGCTACTGGCCATGGTTCAAAATCTTCACATGCATCTATTTCTAGGCGGTTGCCCACAGGCTTTGCTTGTAAATCGCGTAGTAACTCGTCAAAGCTACGCCCTGCGCCACAAAATGTATCGCCGTAGCACCTGTCACCCATTGCAATTACACCAAACGGTTTATCTGTAAGCATTGGGAAAGTGCTATTCATTGCAAAGTACAACCCTGCCAAATTACTCGGTACATCACCTTGGCCTGTTGTGGAGGTAACAATTAAAATATGCGATGCATTTTTTATATCATCAAGCGATGCTTCTGTAATTACTGTAGCAGTATGACCCGCTTGCTCTATTGTGGCTGCAACTTCATCGCTTAAACGCTCTGCACCGCCATTAACGCTGCCTACAAAAATACTAATATGTGCCATTAATAATCCTTTTCTTGCTCTGGCCAACCTAGCTGCTTACATATTTCAAGCATGTCTTCACCTAGTGGCGCTTTAATTGTTATTGATTCATTACTATAAGGGTGCACAAAACTAAGCTCTGTTGCAAATAACATTAAGCGTCTTAGCTCAAAATGCTCTCTAAAAAATTGATTATGCTGGTTATCACCATGATTTACATCACCAATGATAGGCAGTGATAAGTGCTTTAAGTGTCTGCGAATTTGATGCTTTCGCCCGGTTTTTGGAAAACACTCAACTAACGAGTAACGCACTGTTGGATACTTACCTATAGGAATAGGCAATGCAGCTTGGTGCAAGCAATTAAACTGGGTTTGCGCTTCTTGCGGTGCTTTATCTTGATCTGCAAACTTATCGGCTATTTTATCAAGTTCTTCTTTAAGCGGTTTATCTAAAAATACTGACTCTGGCGCAAAGCCGCGCACTAAGGCCAAATAGCGCTTAGCAATAGTACCTTCAATAAATAGCTGATTCATATCGCGAGCTGCTTCAGAGCTCAGTGCGAACAGCAATACGCCCGACGTAGGTCTATCGAGCCTATGTACTGGAAATACATGTTGCCCTAGCTGGTCGCGCAACATTTGCATAGCAAACTGGGTTTCGTGTTTATCTAAAAACGAGCGATGCACTAATAAACCTGAAGGCTTATTTATAGCCACATAACTTTCATCTTGATACAAAATAGTCAGCTCGCCATATTCAATAGGCGCTGGACGCTCACTCATTTGGTTCTCCTAAAAAGGTATCAAGGGCTGTTAGTAATTCAATAATTTCATCGCTTCCGGCTTTATTCACAAGTGTCATTTGCGCCATAGGGGCAATAGCAAAGTTACGCGGCAGTGGTTGCCTATGTGTTATTAATTGCTGTATTTTTTCAATAAATACAAATTGTAACCACTGCTCAAATGCCATTGTATCGTGACAAAAAGGAGTATTTGAAAGCAGTGCCTCAGCGTCTATTGGCTCACTTTGCCAAAGCGCGTGTTTTTGTAAAAGTGCCGTTAGCTGCACTAAATAAGTTTGGGTTTGCTGGTACATAACCACCCTCTTTTATATATGTAATGCAATTATACCCTGTTCCCTCACAAGCGGCTATGACGTATAATTAATGTAATTTTGCAGTAAAAACAGTTGAGAAAACAATGAGTGATCAAATAGCTACATTAGGTCAGCTTTTAGATGGTGCGGGTACTCAGTGGCGTGCTTTTGATATTGGCAGGCACATTACTAAGCTTGATAAAAAACAATTTTTAGCTATTGAACGAGCTCAAGTGCCTTACCCTTATCCACTTGCTGGTCATGCATGGCTCGCTATTCAATTTTGGGATACTAAAGCCAGTAAAGAACCGTATGTATGGTTTTTAAAATTCCCCCTTGATGAGCAAAGTATGCTGGTAAGTGCTAGTCGCGATCACTTTGCTGATATGGTTATTCAAGCGCTAGGCACTGAAATTACAGGCGAGCAAGCCGATGGAAAGCTTGATAATAACCCTTATGTTTTTACACCAAACGCAAATAAATTAGCGGCATTTAACGCCCAAGTAAAAGTACTATTAAAACAGCCTGCATCGCAGTATTACGAGCATGCACAATTGTACTTTAGCGGTAAAATTGGTTTTGATAATTGGCAAAGTGTTGCACTACAGGGTATTGCCGATTTTGCACTACGCTTAGACAGCGATACAAACTTAAGTAATCTGCAAAAAGCATGGGCGTATTTACCTATTGAAGTACTACAACCACTCAGTGCCATGCTTGAACACGTTGAAATACCAACATCAATGAGTGAGTTACTTGTTGATTACACACAGACCGCAATTAGTAATAACGATACATTAGCTATAACCGCAGCACTAAGATCAGCTTCAAAAGGTCAAGCTCAAGGGTTATGCGCTCAATTAGTTGATACTGTACTAAGCTCACCAGTGAAGCACGACTCTGACGTGTTACTAACAATCGCTGGGCGGTGTTTTAAACAATTAGAAAACCCTGAACGCTTACATGTATTTATGGATAATTGCGCGCATCATCAAAAAATTGAAGAATTGTTTCCAAGTATTTTTGCTGACTTAGTTGCAATACCAACTATTCGCCCGCATTTATTAGGCTTATTACGTAAAGAAAATCGTAGCGAAACCCTCGCGCGTGCAATTGGAAGGTTATTCTCTTAAATGGCAAGTTTATGGACGTTCATACTTATTGGTAGTGTAATTTACTTATTTTGGCTTAACCGAAAGGTTGCTGAAGCGGCGAACGTTCATGCTAAACGTCAAAGTGAGCAACTGCAGGTGCAGTTGATGAGTGTTGCATGCACAAAACGCCGCTTTGGTTTTTTAAAGAACGGCAAGCCAGGCATTAAAAGTGAATTTATATTTGAATTTTCAAGCGATGGTGAAAATGCTTATCAAGGTGTGTTAATTATGGAAAATGAGTTTTTGAAAAGTGTGGTTGTTCCACCGCATAAAATATAAAACTTAATGTACTTTAAGAGTATGTGTCTTAAATTAATAAATTTAATTCAACACAAAAAACTAAGGCGTAACTAAAGTTACGCCCCAATTGGACTGCATCCTGCTAGATATCCATTATCTTAAATCCGTATTATCATCCCCTGAACGAGTAAACAACCTTGTTTACCCTCACATTGCATCCTGCAATATCCATGGCCACCTTGGCAAACCCACGAAATATATCGTTTGGCTACATCTGTAGCATCATCCCTGATAATCCTTTTAAGTAGCTCCTGCCACTTTTTGCATCCTGCAATGTCCATAGCCATCTTGGCAAACCCACGAAATCTATCGTTTGGCTACGTCCCGTAGCATCATCCCTGGTAATCCTTTAAAGTAGCTCCTGCCACTTTTTGCATCCTGCAATGTCCACTTGCCATCTTGGCAGTCCTGCGTAAACTAACGCTCCTGCTACTTCCTGTAGCGTCATCCGTGATTATCCTAAAGTAACTCCTAGCTACTAAGTGCTTCATGCACTTCCTTATTCTTCCTTGTATCCGTTTTAGCTTGTCCTTTATGCTTCCTGCTAGCGTCTGCTATGTTGCCTATTCCTTATCCTTGGCAGTTACTCAATCATTGAGCTATGTCGTCTTGACAAAGAGAAGTTTAAAGCAATCAGGGGGGAGAAATAGGACTTAACACTAAATAAATAAACGTCACAAAAATGAAAAAACAAAATAAACACTGCAGAACAATAACTTAGAACAAAAAAGGCTACTTATTAGTAGCCTTTAACTGACAATGCTCACGATGATGTGAGATATATCTCACGGTCTTATGTCCGTTTGGGCGCATTGGCTTACATTATAATTTTAAATAGTTGGCTCAATTATTGATTTAAACAGTAACTCGCCCTCTACTTGATTAAAAGTAAGGTGTTTAAATGCTTCAAACTTTTCAGTTTTAAAAAATTCAATGTGCTCCTTACGTGTTACAAATACAGCCATCCCTGTTGACTCAGCGTTACATTTAACTAAGTCGTCAAGCCCGCGTAGTAAGTAACGACCAAAGCCTTGTCCATGAAAATGCGGATCTACGGCAATAAAAGCTAAAAAATAGTAATTGCCTTTTTGTTTAAGGGCGTCTCTAATTGTTTGTTCTTTATCTATTAATTGATTTGTTTGTAAGTAGCCCGCACTCAGCATTAATTTTAAACGCCAGTGCCAATAACGCTGCGCTTGTAATTGGCTATTAGATTCAAATACACACGCTACTGCTTTTAATTTATCGTTGCGGTATAAACCAATTAATGGCTGTTTTTCTTGCCAAAAACTACTGAGTTCTTCGCGAATTAATGATCGTAATTTTTTTTCGTAAACTGATTTATTTTCGTCATTGTAGCTAAGCATGTTTAGTAATACAGGATCGTCATGATAAGCCTGATAAATTAGGCTCGCTGCAGTACTAATATCTTCTGCAGCTAAATACTGTACGCTGAACGTATCAGCTGGTGTGGTTACACTCATTGTATTTCCTTTATTATTTAGCTATAGGCTGTTTAACTTTAAACCTAACTATATACCTAACTATATACCTAAAATTATTAACCGTAAATTCAGCGAGAGTTTAACTAGCTAGGAGTAGAGTTAGTCCTTAGATTAAGTTTTCATTTAGTTAATACCAATTGCATTAAATGAGTGTTCTATTATAGCGCTAGGAAAATAGCACAATAACAAGGCGAAAATTATGACATATAGTTGTTCTATATGAATAATTTTTAACGCAGTAAGTGAGCTATTTAATACGCTAGAATGGTCATGTTTTTAATAAAACTGGTATAAGGAGCAATATCATGGATACGACAAAACACGACATTAACACACTTTTTGCACAGCTTGGATTACCAAATAGTGATGAGCAAATAGATGCATTTATTGCCTCACATGAATTAGAAGACACAACACTACTCCAAGAAGCTTCTTTTTGGGATGAGGCACAACAACACTTTTTAGCTGAATCCCTCGCACAAGACGGAGATTGGAGTGAAGTAATTGACGAGTTAGATGTACGCATTCGTCAAAGTAAGTAATTTTATTTAATGTACCCTCCCTTATTTATTGCTAACATAGCATCTGCGCAGCATTTATATGCTGCGTATTTATTTTATTAAAGAGTTATATATCTAATGAATTCAGTTGTATTTGATGCAATTAAAGCCCTTCTTGATGAAGGCAAAACCCCTACTGTAGCACTAACTAAAAGCCGTTTGGCGCAACCGGTTCCTATGCCGATGATTATTGCAGCAGTAAGCCAATATAAAAACAATCCTGATTCAATTAATAACTTCATGAGAAACCCACAGCAGTCAGATAATACTGAGCTTAAAACAAGTCAATTAGATAGAATTGAGCAAAAACTCGATAAACTTCTTGCACTGCTAGAACAAAAATAATTTGAGACTATAAATGTTCGTTGTTGATTTAACTTTTGATTGCTACCAAGACACCACCTTAGAACAAGCCGAACAGGCAATAAATCGCTTAGTCAATGCACTGCGTTTTAATGGTCAAATAATGGGTGAAGAATTTCCAACCGTTTTAAAAGATGGATTTTTTATTACCCGTGTAATGTGCCCTACTGAAGATGCAATGCACCCGCTAAATAACAGCCCGTTTGTTAAGCACAGTATCGAAAAGTTGCATAGTGCAGGGCTACTTGCGCCAAAAGTGAAAGTGATTGGACAAGATATTCATTCTAACGGCGCTGATTGCTGTAAAGAACCATCTAGTTATATTTTATACACAACCTATGTACATACGTGTAGCCCGTTTTATTGTGGTGATGACTTTTTGCCTGTACCGCTATTTCGTATTCCGGCAATTGCTAATGGTGATTACAAAACACTCATAAAATGGCAAGAAGATTGGCAAGCCTGCGATCAAATTCAAATTAATGGCGCAACCCGTTGTGAATTTCCGGCGCTTGAAGAAATATCGAGTATTAAAAGCGACTTATATAGACGCGGAAAAGACATAACAAAGCGAATTAGTTTTTTAACTAAAAAGCCAACCTATTATTATTTATACCGTGTAGGCGGCGTAGATAAAGCGTCTGAACTTGAACGAAAATGCCCTAGTTGTAATGGCGACTGGAAATTACCTGAATCGTGGTTTGGGTTATTCGACTTTAGGTGTGAGCCCTGTGGCTTAGTGTCTAATATATCGTGGGATTTTCAGTAGTTACACTAAATTAATGAGCAACAATAGCTTGGTGCTAACTGCACCAAGCTATTGTTGAATAGACTTTAAACCTCTAATGCCTTTAAAAAAGCATTAATGTTAGGTGCAAGTACATGGTGTGTTTTTTTGCCGACAAACTCTAAACATACTTCACCAGTGTGCACCAATACACTCACTAGTAAATCATCTTGATCTGTTAAACCAATAAATACTGTTTCTGGCTGCTTAAGCTTGCGTTTCATTAAAACGTGGCCCGTTATATTTTGCTGTAGCAAATTAAAGTCTTCTTCGTTCCATGCTTGTAGTAATTCAACCTGATGCCCATCAATACTTGCTAAAATACTTCCACCGTACATATGTCCGTATAGCTCGCTAAGCTCTTTTGGAAACTCAAGTTCTAGTGCACTGGCTAAATCATTAAGCGAACCTGCAGGTTGCTGACGCGCCCCCTGCCATTGAATGTTTCCTTGCTCGTCAACCTCACCAACTTCACATGGGCTTGGCCATTGTTCGTCGTGCGCAATAAGTGGGTACTTTGTAGTGTTTTTAAGGGTATTTTCGCTAAATTTTTGATGAAGTTGTTCTATAAGCAATGCAACAGACATACTGTGAAACTCATTTAAATTAGATATAATGTCCCTATTGTAACTATTTAAGAGCAAACATGACAGATTACAGCAATTCTCCAGACCTTAAAGGTAGCGTATTAGGCCAATCTACTGAGTATGTAGATGTGTACACGCCAAGCTTGCTTTTCCCTATTGCGCGCAAACTAAATCGTGATGCTTTAAATATTGACGAAGCAGAGCTGCCATTTAAAGGCCAAGACATTTGGACAGGTTACGAGCTTTCATGGCTAAATACTAAAGGTAAACCGCAAGTTGCCGTGGCCTTATTTACCTTTGAATGCCAAAGCAGCCATATTATTGAGTCAAAGTCGTTTAAACTTTATTTAAATAGCTTTAACCAAACCCGATTTGAAAGCATTGATGTAGTAAAACAGCATTTAATTGATGATTTATCAAACGCGGTTAACAGCCCTGTCAAAGTGACTTTATATAATCCTGATGATTACAATTGCTTACCGTGTACAGCGCTGCCAGGTGAATGTATTGATGATTTAGATATTGAGATTAATAATTACGATATTGATGCTAATTCACTTAAAGCAAAGAATGATAACGTAGTAACAGAAACGCTCTACAGCCACTTACTTAAGTCGAACTGTTTAATTACCTCCCAGCCTGACTGGGCAAGTGTGATCATAAGATACACAGGCGAGCAAATATGCCGTGAGTCGTTATTGCGTTATTTAATTTCATTCAGAACACATAACGAATTTCATGAGCAGTGTGTTGAGCGTATTTATAGCGATTTAACAACACAACTTAATATTAAAGAGTTAGAAGTTTACGCGCGTTATACTCGTCGCGGCGGGCTTGATATAAACCCGTATCGCTCTACACATTATAACGATACGCCATTTGCAGTTAAAATTAATCGTCAGTAGGTTATTTTAAACTGGAATATGAGTATAAAAAAAAGGAGCCAAGGCTCCTTTTTTCATTCTTTAATTAATACCAATTCCATTAAGTATGTGATCTAAATTTTACGCAGAAAAAATAATTCAGTTCTAGGCGTAAATTGATGTAAATGGTTGTTCCCTTTGCGAAATTTACAACAAAGAAATGGGTTGTTTTAGCAAGTAAAATAGATCAGCTATTTATTGGAATTGGTATAACTTCGCGCTTAGTGGGTATAGGCATACCACACACATCAACGTAATTATGTGCTTTAACAAACCATGGCTCAACACGGTTTTTACGAGCATTTATTAAGTTTTTAAACACCGATGAGTTTGTTTTCATCACTTTAAATATACTTTTATCGCTTTGTACATCGCCAAGCACTTGTATATTTGTAATTGGGTTAAATGCTTTTCCTTCAGTTGGTATGCGCGCTAAACGGTTAAAATGCTCTATACCCTCTAACACTCGACCAAACACCGTAATGTTTTTATCAAGGTAGCGCGGGCCTTGCCCTATCGTTACAAAAAACTCCGTGCTCGCACTATTTATATCGTTATCGCGCGCCATTGCAAACACGCCACTACAATGCACTTGCCATGTTTGCGTATGTGCTGAGTTTTGAGCCACTGCAAAGCCGTTTAAAAAGCCAGTAACTGGTGCATATCCGTCGCCATTTAGCTCAGCAATTAAAAGTGGCTTGTTTGTTGTTAAATAAAACTCAGCAGGGACTGTTTTATCCGCTGTTTTAATTAATTTTTTACCCGATCTGTCGCCACCTTGCGCTACAAAACCTTCAACAAACCGATAAACGCTGGTATTTTTATAAAACCCTTCTCGTGCTAACTTTTCAATGTTTTGAACGTGTTTTGGAGCAAGCTGTTCATTAAGCTCAATGTACGCATCGCCCGTTGGCAGCGTTATCTTTAAAATATTTTGAGCGTCCACTACTCGCCAGTCATTGTCTGTTGCACTAGCAATAACTTCACTCGCGCTCAATAAAGATAGCTCTTGATTAACAACATTATTGCCGAGTTGTTGGGCACAACCGCTTAATAAAACACTCAGCAGAGCTGGTAATATAATTTTTTTCATCACTCATATCCTTATAATTATTATAGTTTTGGTTATTCCCAGTCAAACTTATATAGCACATCAACATTTTGGTATAGGCCGCTCGTTATTTCTATATATAACTGTGAAAGTAACTGATATCGCACAGCCACTTCACTGAGCGAATCAAATACACCCACGCTATATTTAACTTGTAAGCTGGGTGCTACGTAACCAGATATTTCTACTTTGGTGCTATCACCACTACCTGATGAGCTTAAACTTACATCTGACAACCCAAAGGTTTCACCTACCTTAGAAACAACCCCTTCGCTGCGGCTAACCCCTTGAGAGAGTAATAACTGTGTAAGCATAGCATCGCTTGACGAACTTTCTCCATCACCTAAAGGTTGGCCATTAAGTAAATATGCAAGTGCTTGTGCTTGATCCATCGCAGGCTCAGAAAATATTTTGAGCGTTGGTTGTTCAACATTACCTGTGAGCGTAACCCCTGCAATGACACCATTTGCAGTCGTATCGGGGTTACGTATTGCTTTAATATTTAAAAATGGTTGTTCAATTGAACCGCTAAAACCGACTTGCCCGGTGCTGATTATTAAATCTTGCCCAAAGGCTAAGTAAGTACCTTCAATTAAGTTAAGCTCACCTGTGGCTATAATTGGTGCTCCTTGACTCATTTTTATCGCTAAATCACCCGCAACTTTTGATTCCAAGCCAAACGATTCTACTTTTACATCGTTTTTGACAATCACTTTTAAATCTATGTCGTAATCAAACGGAACTGTTTCGGTGGCCTCGGTTTTTTGATCAACAATAATTTCATCATCGCTAACTTGCACTGCGCCCTCTGGGAGCTCTTCAATCATTATACGACCGTAAGGCACAACTACCTCACCAGCAAGCTTGAGTGCATTATTAGCCAAGCCTATTTTTAAATCCGGCGATACTTTAAAAGTAACCCCTTGCTGCGCGCGTACATAAAACTGATCGCCAACTACCGCCACATTTACAGCAGGTTGCGCACCTTGCCAATCAACGTCACCGGTGAGGTTTATTTTACCGCCCTGGTTGTCGTTTAAGTTGCCTTTTATTGTGGCTGTTGTTTTATCAAACAATACGTTTATATTTGATTTTTGCAGCGCTATAGGCAATTGCTCGCCCTCTAAACTAATATCGCTCACATTAAGCTCGCCATTTAATAATGGATCTTTTAACGTACCTGCTAACGCGACTTTCCCACTAATATCACCTGTTAATTGCTCGAGAGTTTCAAGAAATGGTTGTAAGTCTGACAGTAGTATTTTATCTATATTAATGGTGCCATTAAGCGCTTGAGTATTTTGTATATCGTCGATATTAATTTGTGTATTTATTTTACCAAGTACACTTGATTCTAAGTTAGCTTCAAGCTTGCCAATTTGAGAATCCGAAAATGCACTGATACTTAACGTTTCGATAGGTAATTTGAAACGATCTTCATCAGAGATTAAAACCGCAGTTAAATCGCTAGAATCGATATTTGCACGTAATGTTTTAAGTGCACCGCCATGCCAATTAAGTGCGACATCGCCAGCAATATTACCGCGAGTCCGAATATTATCAGGCAAAAAGTGCTTGAGCTCTTCAAGTGCTAAGTTACTTAATTTTGCATTTAACTGACCAAGTTCTTTTGTTTGAGCTAGCGTGTCTATACATAATTCACTTTGCTCAGATGCCCAACAATGCGCGCTTACATTAAAGTCGCTGGTTTGAGTATTAACCATAATGGCAATATTTTTAGTGTTACTAAAGCTTAGCTTTTTATCACTAAGTGTTATATTGCTAAGCTCGCCATTCCAAGTGGTATTATTAATTTTGCCATTAACTTCCAGCTCTACACTGCCTTGCTCGGCATCTACTGATGCCGTAAGTTGGTGATCAGTTTTATCGCCGCTGGCATCAATTTTAACGCTATTAATTTTTTGGTCGGCCACAAGCGCCGAACCAACACTTACCGATATATCCGTTTGCCAATCGGCAGCGGTATCTAACTGCCCTTTTACTGATAATTTATTAATGTTTATTTCATCAAAAATAAAGCGATCTAGTATTAACGCTAAATCAACAGAGGGCGTTAATCGCTCACCTCTCACTTTTAAATTTGCGTTGCCATCAGCAGTAAATGGAATATTAGCTTTTTCATCACTTTTTAGCGTTACTTTGCCATCAACCTGCCAAGTATCATCAACTTGTCCGCTTAGTACTAACTTGTTGGTGCCGCTACTTAAATAAAAGCTATCAATGTTCGCTTTTAACGTATTATCGAGCTTAAAGTTTGAAGCAAATTCTAGTGGTACATCGTTAAGTAATCCGCTTAACTTTGTATTATCCATTTGTAGCTGCCACGCATCAGCTGCGGCATTATACGAGCCTTTAAACTGCCCCGAAATATCACTAGTGACAGCGTCAGTTAAGTACTGCGCTTTTAAGTTAGCAAGCGTGCCGTTAAAGCTAGCCTGTATTCCTTTTTGCCAATCAACATTGGCTTTTATAGTTGCACTGCTTTCGTTCGCTTTTATGCTTAGCGCTTGTAATGTTGCTTTGGTGAGACTGCCTTTTAATTGGGTCTTTAAGTCAACAGCTGGGTAAGCGCCTAGTTGGCTATTCGCCTGCAGGCTAAGCTGATAGTCGTCAGCATTACCTTGTGCGTTAAGGTTAACATTTCGTACTTTAAGCTCATTACTTTGTGCATCAATAAGCCACTGCTTAATTTTGCCATTTAACTCAAACGGGTAGTTTTTTTGCTTTAAATTTGCTGTTGCCGTTAAATTAAGTGGATATTGCCCCTGTGTTTCTAAATTTAAGTTTAGGTTTGATAAGTCGCCACCTAGCTCCAAGTTAGCTTGGTGTTCATCGCTTTGTAAAACAACACTCCCTTTTAAAGGTAAGCTTCCTGCAAGCTCAGCATTAAGGTGCGTATTAAGCTGCCACTGCTCATACTTTGCTGAGAATGACTCTAAATTAATAACCGCATCTTCTACATTTAACCGCAGCGCTATATTTTCAATAACATGCTGGGCTTCGCCTTGTTCTATCGTAACTTCAGCTATTTCAAAGTCCTCAACGACTAAATCAAGTGGCGAAGTAAATTCTATATTAGGCAAAGCAGGTAGATGCGTTAAAGGCGCTTGAGCATTTTGCGCAGTTTGTGTTTTCGCGTCTTGTTCTTGCTCTTTTAAAGCAACCAGTATGGTAGGGATATTCAGGCTTTTAACCGTGAGCTTAGAGCCCTCTGCTTTTGCTGAGAGTTTAAAGTTATCCACACTTACGTTTGCGCTTGGATGCTCTAGAGTAAATTTGTTTATCGCAATATTTTTTACAGCAATATTAAAAGGTAAGCTGATTTTTTCAAGCGCCTCTGTCGGGGCTTCTTCTTGTGATTCTGCAGTTTTTGGTAACGTTAAATCTATAGATTTAGCACTTAAGTTATCTATACAAATCCCATCGCATTGCCACCAAAACAAATCAACTTTCAATTGTTGAGCATTAAAATCCAAGCCATTGCTAGTAAAGCGCACATTAAAGGCATCATTATAAATAAAACGGCCATCTTTAATTTCAATATGTAGGCCATCTACGGCTTTGTTTGCACTATAGGCAATAAATTGATTACCGGGTGCGGTAAATAACAAACAAAATAGTGCAACAACTAACGTGACAAAAATAGCACTTACGGCGGCTGTTATCTTTTTTAATACTGACATTAAATTTCTGGCCCTATGGTAATACTTAAACGTGTGCTTTTACTTTCTTTTGTTAATCCCCAAGCGTGATCTATACGCACAGGGCCAACGGGTGTTAAATAACGAAAACCAAAACCAGCGCCTACTTCAAAGTCATCAGAAAAATCATTCGTCGCAGTACCACCGTCAACAAATAAAGCCGCGCGCCAGTTTTGAGCAAACTGATAGTTGTACTCTATTGTACTGGTTAATAAGTATTTACCACCGATGAGGTCGCCATCATCATTTTCTGGCGATATTGATTGGTACGCAAAACCACGAACACTTTGATCGCCACCTGCGTAAAAACGCAGTGAGTAAGGTACGTTTTCAATATCATCAACTAGCATTGCACCTACATTTGCTTTTAAAAACACTAAATGCTTATCTAAATAAGTACGTAACCATGCATGTTGCATTTGCACCCTAATCAAATTAGTACTCGAAAGTACATCATCTAAACCAAACTCAGCAGATATAAGCCACTGCTCTCCCCAATAAGGAGTCGTGCCGCCTTTTGATTTTTTGCGCGCGTAGCTAATGCCGGGCATTAACATTTCGGTGCTTTCTTCAGGCTCATCACCAATGCGATAAGTTTCTTGGTCGCGGCGTAAAAATGCAGTACGCACCCACTTATTTTCGGTCAACCATTGTCGCTGAACTTGCCCCGTGAGTATTTCACTGTAAGTGTCGTTTGTTAGTTCATCTTCTAACTTGTAGCCAACAGAGAAACGCCATAAATCATCACTAGGATCATCAACTGGAATTGTATAGGCCATGGAAATATCTTGCTGTTTTTGTGCCACATTTAGATTAGTTTCGAGGTAATGGCCGTCTTCTGTGATCCACGGTTTACTCCATTTAAAACGCACTTTGGGTCCTAAGTCAGTGCTATAGCCGCCACCAACTTCATAGCTATTAGCGGGCTTAGGGAGTACATCTACTTTAATAGGAACTTGGCTATTTTTACGTGCTGCAATGTCAGCATAAACACGCACGCTTGCGAAATAAGGGGTGCTTGATAGATCTAAATTATAATCAGCAATATGTGTTGATTTATAAGGTTGGCCCTGCGAGAAAGGCGCTATAGAGCGTATGTATTTTTCAGCGGGTGTATTAGTGGCAATTTGTATATTGCCAAACTGATACCTGACTCCGGTATCAATAACAAAAGTAATAACAGCACCATTTTTTTTAACCGACACTTCTAATTTACGTGCTGGCCACTTAGCATCAAAATAACCAAGTTCTAATAGCATTGATTCTATTTTTTTATGGGTTGAGTCGTATTTACCATGATTTAGAACATCGCCCTGTTTTAAGCTGATGTTGTTAATTAATGCCTGTAATTGGGTATCGCTTTGGCCATCCCCATTTAAAGTAATGTTAATTGCTTCTATACGAGTTGCAGGCCCCCGCTCAACTTTAACAATTAACTCACTGTCGTCTTTATCAAACTCAACTTCAACGGTCGGGCTATAATAACCAAGTGCTTTAATGCTATTTTGTACTTGCTTTTGGGCATAACGACGAAGTGTACGGGTTGGTTTTTCACCAATTAATTGCTTGAGATAAAGGGCTACGTTATTTTCTAAATCACCACTTAACCCTTTAATTTCGTAATCTTCTATGACTCTTTCTGCCGCATAGCTATTTGTCGCAATTAAAGCGCTCACAACACATATGCAACGTAAAAACTTAATAAACAAGTAAATATCCTTACTTTTAATATCTTACATAAAACTGGCTGATTACGCGCATATTAGCATAGCCATAATGAGCAACACATTAACTTAATGACAATCTAACGCGTAAATTTAACTTTGAATAAATATCAGCATAATTAAAATTAGTACGCGTTAAGACAATATTTTAGTTACAATAGTGCCTACGAATAAAAAATTAATTTTAAATGAGTTTTTAATGCAATTCCCTGATGATGATAACGGCCAACTTTTAGCCGAAATAGCCGCTGCTGGCATTGATTTAAATAAAATGCACCAAGTCGATTTTTTTATTTTATTTGAACAAGAAGCCGATGCTGAAAAATTTGCTAAAGAAATAGTCTCTGATGCATTAGTTCAAAATGCTGAGCTTGAAAAATGTAAAGACACTGGCGTTTGGGAAGTTATCACTCAAGTACAAATGGTGCCAGAGCACACCCTTTTAGGACAAGCAGAACAATACATTGAAAGCATTGCTAATAGCTTTAATGGATACGGTGACGGCTGGGGATTAATGGACGGTGAGGAGGCTTAATTGCCTTTTGGTTCAATATACTCTATCAGTTAAGCTTAGCGGCTTAACTGATTTGCCTTCCTAAAATTGCCTTTATAATCAAATAGCTTATCAGCTACTTTCCAACCATATTTTTTGCTTTTTCGTGCAATAACAAAATCCGGTGGTACTAATTCAAATTGTGCTTTTACTACTTGCGCTGCAGTTTTAAAATTAATAGGTGTTTGCCCAAGTCCTACTCGAAGACCAAATTGCTTATTAAATATAAATTGCCCGCCTTTATTTGCGAGGTTATATACTTCATCGCAACTTGCACCATCTTCATCAAAATACGTTATTTTAATAAGTTCATCTTTAATTTGAGTTACCGATAACCCACTACATCGAAGCACAAGTGCGTCTTTTAAGTTTAATGCATTACGTAACTTATCATCAGGGTCGGCCATGACCGCGCCACAATCATGGCATTTACGTGCAGCAATATCATTTTGGGCACCGCACTGCTCACACTCTTTAAACCTAAAACGATAATCGCACTGCTCTTTATGCCCATCATCATCTTCTAACAGCCCTTTACAGCGCCTGCCAAAGTGCTCTATTACTTTTCCTGCGGAATCAGTTTTACCCCAAAATATATTTGCAAAACCACAGCCAGGACAAAGTACCTGCACAGGTTCATTATCACTATCGCCTTTTTTATCGCCTACTTCTGGGTGAAATAAATTAAAACCATTGCCGGCATAATCGATTACTAAGCAATCTGTTTTTGATTCAGATAACCTGAGACCTCGCCCCACAACTTGTTGATATAAACTAACTGATTCTGTAGGTCTTAAAATAGCTATAAAATCGACGTGTGGCGCATCAAAGCCGGTCGTTAGTACCGATATATTAACTAGATACTTTAATTGCTTAGCTTTAAATTGCGTAATGATTTTATCGCGCTCATTGTTTGGCGTATCACCTGTTATAAGTGCGCTTTGATGAGCTGGCAAGTAGCTTAATATTTCCTGAGCATGCATTACCGTGGCTGCAAAAACCATAACACCTTCACGCTCTTCACTGTATTGAATAACTTGCTGTAATATAGCTTTCGTAGCGCGCTCACTGTTTTTTAAAAGCGCATTCATATCATCAGTCGTGTATTGCCCAAATGCATTACTATCTAAGGACGAAAAATCATAATGGCTAATCGCTGCATCAACTTCGTTTGGCGGCGTTAAATAATTATGTTTGATCATATACCTGAGCGGCAATTCAAAAATACAACTTTTAAACGGGCTTTCTTTAGTCCCTTTAACAAAGCCATGATAATGATGATGGTATATCCACCCCGTTCCTAGCCGATAAGGTGTTGCTGTTAAACCCAATACTTTTAACTGAGGGTTATATTCTTTTAAACTGTTTATTACTTTACCGTACTGACTTTTTTTATCCCCATTCACCCTGTGGCATTCATCAATAATAAGTAACGAATAATGCTCATTTAATTTATTTAAATTACGAGAAAGTGATTGCACACTAGCAAACGTTACTTGATGGTTTAATGACTTTTCTTTTAAACCTGCTGAAAATATACTCGCCTCTAAACCAAAGCTTTTATATTTTTGCGAATTTTGCTCTACCAACTCTTTTACATGAGCAAGTACTAATATTTTTTGCTTAGCAATACGGGCAAGTTCAGCAATAACAAGGCTTTTACCTGCACCGGTTGGTAGCACAATAACGGCAGGATCATTACTCTTTCTAAAGTGTAAAACGGTGCGTTCTACGGCTTCTTGCTGGTAAGGTCTTAGTTTATAGCTCATTGGAAAACAAATAGGTTTGAGTAAGGAGATTTTAGCAAATAATAGCTGGGAGTTTTAAACTTTAATTATATTTTATTGAGGGGTAAACAAAAAAGAGAAGCCGAAGCTTCTCTTATATTTAGCTTTAGGCTAAAAACTTTTCAAGCTCAACACCTTCAAACGCTTTAGGACGACGGCCACGGCCTGTCCATTCAATAGTCTCACCATTAAGTTCCATACGGTACTTAGGCTTAACTTTAGTACGTTTGTCAGATGCTCCATCTTGTAAATCCTCTAGCGTAAGTCCTTTTTCTTTTAAAAGATCCAAAACTTCCTGTTTCGCTTTTTGCTGCTGGGTATATTTTGAAATTGCATCATTGATAAGCTGTTGAGCTTTTTCAAGCTCTGTTAATGATGCTGTTTTAATAAAAGATCGGACTTCTTTCATTTATATCTCGCTAAATTATATGATTGGAATTATTTAAATATTCTTTTTTAGTATAAGGGTATTTTTCAAAAATAACTACGACACATAATTTATTAAGGTATATAAAATTTATTTATAAAAAAACCGCGATTAAAATCGCGGCTTTTATCATTCTATATAAATAACAATTAGAACTTAGTAGTAAAGCTTAACTGGAAATAACGACCAGTAACATCATAAGCTTCACCAACAGTGTTTATACCTGATGCACCACTTACTGAGCTTTGATTTGCTACAGGAGGTTGCTTATCAAAAATATTTCTAACTGACAAAGTAACGTCTGTTCCATCAGTGATGTTATAAGTACCTGATAGATCATGATAAATAACAGTCGGAAAGCGATTAAACTTGTCTAAAGGAGCACCAGTTGAGAAATTTTGGTTTCCTTCAATATTACTATCATTTGAACTTGCCCAGTACTTCATGCGCCATGATACTGCAAAGTCATCAACTGCATAGCCTAAATTCAAATTTGCACGATTAGTAGGCGTTAATACTTCACCTCTGTAATCTATCTCTTCACCAGATTCAATTGATGTTTCAGCATACTCATACAAGTGATTCCAAATCAAGTCAGCTGATAATTGCCCGTAAGAAAATTCTTGTTTGTAGCTTAATTCAATATCCAAGCCTTTTGTGCTTAAATCATTTTCATTGCTAGTACCAGAGCTAACTTCTGTCAAAGCACCTCTTGTATCACGTATTGCCCCACCACATGTCGCATCAAAGTCAGATGGATCAACACCGTAGCATCGGTTTAATACAGTTGTTCTAGCAGTTGTAGCAATAGCGTTATCTACAGCAATATCGTAGTAGTCAAGCGTTAATGAAAATTCATCAGTCACTTGCCAAATAGCGCCAACACTAAATGAATCAGATGTTTCTTCTTTTACATCTTCATTACCACCAACATAACCGCCAGTGCTTTGACGTTCAATAGTTGTTAAATTGAATGCGCCTTCAGTGGCAACTCGATTTGCCACTTCAGCGATAGAAAGACAGTTAGCCGCTACATTTCCTGTAGATGATGCAGTAATTGCATCACAAGGATCTGCAACTCCTGCAAATGTTTCGCCTCTACCACCAAATAGATCTGCAATATTTGGAGTTCTAATCGCTCTCGCTGCTGATGCTCTTAATTTTACTGTTTCTGTAGGAGAGTATTGTACACCTGCATTCCATGTTGTTTGTCCACCAACAATTTCATGATCTGAATAGCGAGCGGCTAAATCTAGTTCAACATTTTCTAAAACTGGTAGAACAGTCTCAACAAAAACGTCGTTAGTGTAGAAGCTACCATTTGTAGGCTCAGATTTATTTGTACTTGAAGCACCAGTTTGCGCTAAATCACCTGGAGAGTATGAACCTTTTTCAAGACGATGTTCTGCACCAACAGCTAGCCCAACCATACCACCTTCTAACTCAATTGGTAATTCACCAGAAAGGGTTGTTGAAAATATAAACTGCTCAACTTGACCTTGAGATTTTGCAGGTGATCTTACATATGCAACAGCTTCATCAGACAAAGTTCCTGCACCGAACAAATCTAAAGGCACACACCCTTGAAGTACTGCTAAATCATTAGAACATTGAACGTTACCTTCTGCATTAGTATATACATCTAATGCATTTGCAGCACGTTCAACATTTATTTGACCACCATTTTCTTGGCGCTGGTCAGTTTTACCCCATGAGATATAAGAGTTTAAAAGCCAGTTGTCATTAATTTCCCAATCTATACCTGTCGCAATACGAATAGTATCACGCTCTAAATCTGTTGAGCGAGCACCAAACTCAACCATACGGCGAACTAACGTTGGGATATTATCATCCATTGTTAAATCAGGATTATCAGACATTAAATTTTGGCGTAAAAGGTCTGGAACTAAAGGGCTTCCCAGTTTAATCCCACCAACACCACCACGTGAAGGTAGATATACATCATCCGTAGTAAAAGGAGTTGGTTCAATAGTCGAGTTGTATGTTTTAGATGAATTCCAGTTTACTTCCGTGAAAGAGTGAACACTATCTGAAATATCTTGTTTAAAGTTAACTGCTGCGTATTTACGTTCAAGCGGAGTCACTAACTGTCTGTAAGAAGCACGATTGAATGAATTCTCATCACCTACATATGGTGTACCATCTGCATTATATCCGCCAACACGGCCTTGAGGTGGGTATGAAGAGTTTTGAATACCTACATATTCACCACCTTCATCATTCAAAAATATAGCTTGATCGTATTTAGAGAAATTACGATCAGATGATTTAAGGCCTTTATCGTCATCATATCCAGCAGCAATTGTAACACTACCTGAATCCCATGTATTACCAGCAGTAAGGTTTAAAGAGTATTTTTCACGATCAGATTCATCTGAAATACCTGTTTGAGCATTAACCTCAACACCTTCAAAATCACTTCGCGTAATTATGTTCACAACACCAGCAACAGCATCTGAACCATAAACTGCTGAAGAAGCACTTTTAAGAATATCAATACGTTCAATCATTGATGCTGGTATTGCATTTAAGTCAACCGCATAACCGCTTGAAGGAGAAACACCTGATACAAAGCGACGACCATTCACTAACACTAAAGTTCTTGAAGAACCTAAGTTGCGTAAAGACGTAGTGTTAAGACCAACGCCTGTAGTACCAAATGCGCTATTTGATTGGTTTGAACCAGCAATAGTGACAGGGGATTGATTCAAAACATCAGCTACATTCAATGCGCCCATTTGAATAATATCACTTCGGCCAATTGATGTAATTGGTACAGTTGTTTCAATATCAGTTCGCTTTATGCGTGAACCAGTAACTTGAATACGCTCTACTTTTTCCACACCTTCATCAGCAGCTATTGTACTTGCAGAAAAAACAGCTGTAGATGCTGCACCAAAAGCAATCGCTAAGCGGACGGCTTTTGAAACTTGATTATTTAACATTGGATTCTCCCTAGAATACTATTTTAATTATTTTACTTGCTTGGTCTGTAATTAATCACAGTACCTATTTCGATTTGAATAGTAGTCCCAACCCAACCAAAAGGTCAACACTTGAATAACTAAAAAAACGCCTTTATTTACAACGGGTTAAAGTAACATAAAATAAACAAAATGCATTAAATGCACTAATGCATTAAATGCACTAATGCATTAAATGCATTAGTGCATTAATGACCAATGCATTTTTTACGCTAATTGTTTTTTTGGAATGAACATTTAGAAAAATAGCTTTGCAATTTTCTTACAGCAAAAGAGTTACAAAAGTAAATGTGTATCTTTTAGAGTGGGGCAAGGTTTGAATCGGGGGAGGTTAAATTTAAAAAGTAAACATCACACTTAAAATTCACGATAGCTAGAAGTATAAAAATTCATATTAGTGTCTAATTTAAAAACACTTATTAAAGCAATGTGTTAAATACAAAAAGGCCCGTAGTCACGTGACTATGGGCCTTTTAATTAAATTTCTAATATTAGAATTTCAAGTTAAAGCTTACATGAACAAAACGACCTAGCGTGTCATAAAAACCAGCTACAGTGTTTGCATTAGAAGCTACAGTATTACCAACTAACGGTGGCTCTTTATCGAAGATATTATTCATACCGCCAGTAAAGGTTAAATGCTCGTTATATGAGTAGCTACCTGAAACATCAATAAAGTTATATGCTTCAATACCGCCATCATCAATTAATAACGTATCTGCAGTTCCTTCATAATCTACAGATCCGTAATAACGCCATTTAACACCAACACGCCAATCATCGCGTAGGTAATTTACATTAGCCGTGTGACGCCATTTTGGAGATGCAAAACAGTCTGTACTAATAGTGCCTGAACAATCGTAAGCTAATTCCGCATCACCTAAAATAGGTTCAACTTCTTTTTGAATGCTGTAGTAACCATTAATATCAAAGTTTAACGCACCTTCTTCTAGGTCCATTTTGTAAGCTGCTGTAAAGTCAACACCTTCCCATGTTTGACCACCAATGTTATCGCTCAAGTTTGTAACGAAACCAGCTTGGCCTAACCATAAGCTGCCAGATGGGCTACGAGTAACATTGTCACAGAAGAATGCATCGCCTGTTTCAGCACAGTTGTTAATAATTCTTTCTGCACCTACAACACCAATTACTTTTTCAATTTCAATTTTGAAATAATCAATTGAGAAGTTAAATCCATCTAATGGATTTGCAACTAAACCGATTGTGATTGTATCGCCTTCTTCTGGCTCAAGTAACTGATTACCACCAGCGAACTGATTATATTGACCAGCTGGAGACTCACCAATACCGCCGTACTATGAAGCACTTACACCTGTATTAGCACATTGGCTAGCAGAATAAGTTGGACGGTCACCTACAGCAGCTGCATTTGGATCACCAGCACAAGGGTCATCACCACTCCACAAGCTAATGCTTTGTGCAGAAAATAACTCACCAACATTTGGTGCACGTACAACTTTTGCATAACTTGCTCTTAGTTTATATGCATCTGCAATCGTATAATCTGTACCAATTGAGTATGTAGTGTCTGAACCTGTTGTTGAATAATCAGACCAGCGAGCAGCGGCTGATACATTTAACTCGTCAAGTACAGGAATTTGCAATTCACCATAAACTTCATTTACATCAATAGCACCGTACAAACTTGGAGATGGACCACCTTGACCTAACAGTTGACCTTCTTCGTATACCGTATCTGAAACACGTTCGTAATCTTGCTCACGACGTTCAAAACCGAATACTGCAGCGATAGGAGCTGATGCAGAAGGTAGGCTCCAATCAAGTTCACCGGTAACGTAACCACTGTAAATAATCTGTGTTACTAAACCGGTTTGTGTTCCAACACCAGCTAATTGTGCAGCTTGCTCTGCGGTAACACCATCTAATTCAAATACGTTATATAACAAACAACCATCTTCAGTATCACACTCTGTACCTACAGCGCCAACGCGTGGAGCAATTTTTGGCGAAAGTAAGTCATTTTTATAAACTGAGCTTGACGTTGTTGCAGAGTAGTTATAGCTAATATCGTAAGACCAGCTATCGTTAATCTCACCTTCCATACCTGTCAATATTCTGTATGACGTATGCTCAAGGTTATCCTCTCGCGGACCACCTTCAACGTTACGTTTACCAATGTATGCAACGAATTGATCATCGCTGCCTTGGCCAAATAACGTTTGTAGTTGTTCTTTTTGAAGATCAGATAATAACGGGTTGTTATAATCGAATAGAATTTCTTCGTTATAAAAAGTACCAGATTCAGCGATTTGGCCTGCTGTTCTGTTGTGCATAAATGAAAATTCTAAATATGGTCTAAAGTGTTCATTTATTTCATAATCAATAAATGTACCAAACGTAAAGCGCTCATTTGGACGTAAAAAATGGTTTACCGGTGCAAAGTTATAACGGTAGCCATCATCTTCCATAAAACCTTGGCCATTTGGGTTCAAATAACCAAAAAGATTCTGATCGTAATCAACTTCACCGTCTACAACCGGGTAAATATCAAAATGAGGATTTGGAGTAGTAGCAGAACCACTACATGACTGGCCATTGCCACCTAAAGCACACGATGAATAGTCTCGAGTACCTTGTACTAATTCGTTTTGACGGTTATAAGTAACATAACCTACGGCATGACCTTTACCACCATCAAATCCACCACCAACAGTAAAATCGATGCTATAAGCTTTACCATCGATTCCAGTATTACCTGTATCGTAGTCATAACCTTTGTCATCCATCAAACCTTGCATGTACTTGTTATCGTTGTTGTGCTGAAAGCCTGATGAGCCCACATTTAGTGAAATACCATCAAACTCATCATCCATAACAAAGTTAACAACACCAGCAACGGCATCTGCACCGTATACTGCAGCTGCGCCACCTGTTAGTACATCAACGCGTTTGATTAAAGAGGCTGGAATTTGGTTAATGTCAGCAACTTGAGAGGTAATACTACCAGCCTGCATTCTGCGACCATTTATTAACACTAGAGTTCTGTTTGAGCCTAAACCACGTAAATCAACAGTTGCAGTACCTGTTGCGCCATTAGCTAAGAATGAGCTTTGAGCGGCTTCTATTTGTGGAAGTTGGTTTAAAACATCTTCAACACGAGTAAAACCACTTAGCTTGATTTCTTCTGCTGTAATTATGTTTACTGGCGAAGCACCTTCTAAATCTGTACGTTTAATACGTGAACCAGTAACTTCAATTCGTTCTACTTTTTCTACGCTATCTTCTTCTGCAGCAAACGAGCTTGCCGAAAATGCAGCAGTAGATACTGCACCAAATGCAATCGCTAAGCGAACTGCCTTTGAAACTTGATTATTTAACATTTGATTCTCCCTGGTGTTACAACTTTATAGAAGCAACTATTATTTATTTTATTGTTACATATTTTTAACAGAAACTAAGGCAAATAATAAACAAAAACATTAAAAGGCCAACAAAAGTTAACAACACTTTGCAGAAAAGAATAAATAACGCAATAAAAAGGAAGTTTAAGAAGATTTAGAAGATTTAGAAGATAAAAACACCACAGCGTTGCTATTTTGGGTATTATTAAAAAAGTCCACCCTGATAATTTAACCCAAAATAAACATTGTAGTTCGAAATAAGATCAACCATTTCAATTAGCGGTACAATCTGCTTTTCTAAATAAGTTGCATAGTCATACCTATGAAAGCCTTGATACAGCTCAACTCCGCGAGTGGTGTAAACGAATGTAACAAATTCACCTCTATTAACTGTAAATTCGCTATTTTTTTTCTGGTGTTTTTTAACTGCTTGAACATGAGGGGGGATATTTTTCTTATAATCGATTAAGTTTTGACCTAATCTCTTTTTAAATATGAGTAAATCATCAAACTCACCTTTAAATAGCTTTGTTGTATAGTCTTTTACAAGGTCATTTATGTTTAAATTTCCATCAAAAAGACTAGTAAATAAATCGAACTGAAATTGTTGAGCAAGTTTAGTCCAATCACTTCTTACCGTTTCTAA
Organism: Pseudoalteromonas sp. 5Ae-yellow; assembly: GCF_014077565.1. Classification (NCBI taxonomy): domain Bacteria; kingdom Pseudomonadati; phylum Pseudomonadota; class Gammaproteobacteria; order Alteromonadales; family Pseudoalteromonadaceae; genus Pseudoalteromonas; species Pseudoalteromonas sp. 5Ae-yellow. The sequence goes on along the minus strand of NZ_JACGWD010000004.1, from coordinate 21,362 downwards.
TCCTTTAAATACTAGTTTTGATTCGTTTGGTTTAATTAATTTACCTACGTAGCGCTTTTTAGAGCCAACTAACTTCCCTCTTATTGTTGGTAAAAAGAAAGGGCTATAAAGAGATTCAAATTCTATTTCTAAATGACTTTTTAAGTTGTGCGTTTGTTTCATCTCGTCAATCCAATCTGTAGTTATCTTTTTAGCTAAAAACACACCAATTTCATTACACTCATCTGGTGTTAGCTCATCATCCAACTTAATAAACGTAGAATCGGTATCACCATAAATAACGCTATAACCAAGATCTTCTATCCATCTTTTAGTTTGTAGCATAATTTCGTGCCCTCTTAACGTAATAGAGCTCGATAACCTGGGATCGTAAAACCGACAGCCTTTTGAGCCTAAAACACCATATAAGCTATTCATTATTATTTTAATTGCTTGAGAAAGCATTTGATCTTGATTATCTTTGGCAAGCTGCCTTTGAGATGCCAGGCTTTTGATAAGTAGAGGGAGGTGATGCTTCTCTCGCGAGAATACGGCTTCGTTAAAACCCTGAACACTTTGGTTTGGATTTTTTAAACCTTCTATTAGTCCAAGTGGATCAATGTAAAAAGTTTGCATAATACTGGGGTACAGGCTTTTAAAGTCTAAAACAATGACATTTTTATAAAGGCCAGGAATAGACTCCATTACATAACCACCAGGGCTTTCAAATGTAAGTCCATGATCGCCCATATTTGGGGCAACATAGCCACTGCGATGCAGTAATGGTAAATACATATTAATAAAAGCAGCGACAGAGCCGCCCTTTTTTTCAAGCTCTAACCCCGTAAGCTTTGTTCTTATAATAGAAAAATCGAGTAGCTTTAATTTATCAAAAATTTTATTTACCAAAATACAATCTTGTCGATTATATTTTGCTAAAGAAAGTTTATCTTCGTTAAATTGCCTAATAATTTCCTGCAAACTATTAGCCGTGTCAATTAATTTAGACTCACCCAGCACTTGATTTGAAACATTAGCTAGAGAAAAACTCTCAAAGCTATATGTACCATTTTTTAAAGTGTCTATTCCATCAACCACACATCGCCCAGGGATCGATACTCGAGTAAAGTGTCCTTTACGAACATATAAAGGTTGATCTCCCCTACCCAGTAATAACTTAATGCCTAATGCCTCAGCTCTTTCATGAATAACCGAAAAATCGAACTCAATTACATTCCAGCCAATTATTACATCGGGATCGCTAAGCTTAATAAAATGCTCTACCCCCTTAAGCAGCTCAGCCTCATCTACACACCAAATAATATCAAACTCTAGGTTTGCGGCTTCTCTATCTGGCTCGCCAATCATTAAAACACAGTCTAAATTACAGCCCACAAGTCCAACAGAAAACAAAACGCCACTTTCGTTACATTCAATGTCTAACGAGAGTTTATTAAGAGCTGGGGAATACTCATCATTCGCTTTTAATTTAGCGTTGGTTATTAATGTATAGCTATCTTGCTTAAATACATTACCCGTTATCCAAGCACCTCCTTTTATAAAGCGCTCCATTAGGTAGCGCTCTATTGGTCGAATATCTTCTTCAAATAATACAACTCCACGCTGCTTTAAAGCTTTAGTAGCACAATAAAAGTGTTTAAGTGACTTGAAGTAACAGGCCGACATATCTTCTTGCTGAAAGCTTTTTAACTCAAGACTTTTAATATTAAAGATAAGTGACTCAGCTGCTAATATTTCATTCGCTATTTCAGCATCTTTACTTTTGATAAAAAACAGCGCATTTTCGTTAGTCGACACCGTTTTTATAGGCCCTTTATCACTACAAAACCACGCTTCGTAGCAGATGCCGTTAGCAGTATCATAAGCATGAGAAGAAACAATAAAACCAGCTGTTAAGTACATTATTACTAAACCTTATACATATATATGTAAGTTTTTACTTAATTCAAAATGCTTTAAAGCCATACATTCAACCTAAATAAACACTCAGATACTTTATTTGCTAAATTAATCTCATCACTTCTTGTAGTTACACCCTTATAACTCTAAAATCCATAGCACTGTAATTATATACATACTTTAGGTAAATCATCCCATGCTTTCTGACTCACTAAAAAAAACAATTAGGCAAGTACACCAGCATGTGGCTAGTAACCTAAACGATTATCGCCCTCGCAGCAGCCAAAACTACCTTGTAGCTGAAATAGCAAAAACCCTTGCAGGCGAATACCATAAAAAGCAGCGCATATGCGTAATTGAAGCTGGCACCGGTACAGGAAAGTCTCTTGCCTATTGTTTAGGCGCATTACCGCTTGCCTTAGCGCAAAAAAAGAAGCTCGTTATTTCTACCGCAACCGTTGCACTGCAAGAACAATTAATAGCAAAAGAACTGCCATTTTTTAAAAAGCATTCAGGCCTCGACTTTAAATTTGATTTGGTAAAAGGTCGCCATCGTTATATTTGTGCCCACAAATTACATAATGCTGTAAACGGCGATAGCCAAACACAAATGGACTTTATGCCAACGCTTACTTCACCACTGAGCACAATGGAAACCAAGTGTTTGAATGATCTATATAACGCCTATGTTAATAAAAAATGGCAAGGCGATAGAGACAGCTGGGCCGATACTGTACCCGATAGAGTGTGGAACTTAATAGCCTGCGATAAACATTCATGCCAGCGCCAAATGAAGGCGCATCAAACGTGTCCGTTTCAGCTTGCTCGTAATCAATTAATGCAAATGGACGTACTAGTAATTAATCACTCATTACTACTTGCCGATTTAGACTTAGGCGGTGGTAAAATTTTACCAGAGCCCGACAACACCATTTATGTAATTGATGAAGCGCATCATTTAGCACATATAACACGCGATTTCTCATCGGCTGCAGCAACGATTAAAGGCACAATAGAATGGCTTGATAAGCTCACCAAGTTTAGCGGGAAAATGGCGAAGGTTTTAGTGGGGCAAAGAGCCATTGGTCAAAACTTTAAACTTTGCGACAGTATTAACGATGCGAATAAAGATTTAAAAGTAGTTCGCGATATTCTTGATAATGCCGACTTTGAATACTCAAAAGACGATACTTATCGTTTTGAGCACGGTGAAATCCCAGAATCATTGCACAGTAAAGCGAAAGACATAAGCGAAGCCACGCAAGATGCGCTGCGCTGTTTGAACAAAATGCACGACACCCTTACCCAAGATGTTAGCGATGGCGATATAAAACCTTACGTTGCCGACCCCATATTGGGCGAAAGCGGACAATACATAAACCGATTAGAGCAATTAAATAAACTGTGGTTTAGTTACGCTAAAAAAGGCGAAGGTGCTCCTCATGCACGGTGGATAAAACGCCTTGAATACAAAAGCCATCACGATCACCTATTAAGCGACTGCCCTATCGAAGTAGGTTACTACCTAAAAGATAAATTGTGGAGAGAATGCGCAGGCGCTGTTTTATGTTCGGCCACATTAAGCGCGTTGGGTTCGTTTGATCACTTTGCCTACGAAACAGGACTTGCTAAAGAAGAAGGCGTTAAATTTATTAAAGTACCTTCTCCATTTGATTACCCCAAACAAGCCACTTTACGTATTCCGGTATCAAAAGTAGAGCCAACCGATAAAGACTTTAGTGACCACTTAGCTAAAACATTACCAGAGTACATAGATGATAAAAAAGCGAACCTAGTATTGTTCGCTTCTTACTGGCAAATGGACCACGTAACAAAGTTTCTTAGAACAAAAGGTTTTAACTTATTAGTACAAGGTGAAATGTCGCGAGAAGCATTGCTTAAATTACACACTAAAAATGTAGACGAAGGCAAAGGCAGTATTTTATTTGGAACACAAAGCCTTTCGGAAGGCCTTGATTTGTCTGGAAAATATTTAGAGAACTTAATAATTACTAAAATTCCGTTTGCGGTACCTACTTCGCCAATAGAAGAAGCGCAAGCAGAGTTTGTACAAAGCAAAGGTGGCAACCCGTTTTTAACGATTACCGTACCAGACGCCGCAAAGAAATTGGTGCAAAGCTGTGGTAGACTGCTGCGAAAAGAGAGTGATGAAGGCTGTATTACTATTCTCGATAGACGCTTAGTTACTAAGCGATACGGTAAAGCCATGCTCGACACCCTACCACCTTTTAAAAGACAAATAGATTATTAATGTTTGAACTCGCACTCGATCCAACAACCTGGGCTGTTTTATGTGCTGTTGCACTTGCCGCAGGTTTTATAGACGCTATCGCCGGTGGCGGTGGCATGTTAACTGTGCCCGCTTTATTAACTGCAGGCTTACCTCCACATTTAACATTAGGCACCAATAAACTCGCGGCTAGTTTTGGCTCCTTAACAGCTAGTTATACGTACTATAAAAAGAATTTATTTAGCCCGAAATTTTGGGCAGCCTCCATCATAGCTACTGCAATAGGTGCATTGATAGGTACTGTTATTGTTGATCATTTAAGTATCGATTTTTTAAACAAACTACTACCCATTATTATTATTTTAGTTGCCGCCTATAGCTTATTTGGTAATTTAAGTACCACAGAAGGCGATGAACTGCCTAAACTCAACAAAGCGATGAAAATAAAACAATGGCTACAGGGTTTAGCATTAGGCTTTTTTGATGGTTTAGCAGGCCCAGGTACGGGTACTTTTTGGACTGCTTCTAATGGCATGCTTTATAAAATGAACTTGCTACTCAATTGTGGTTTAGCGCGTTCAATGAACTTTGTTTCTAACTTTATATCTTTAATTACCTTTGTAGCACTCGGACATGTAAACTTTTTACTTGGCATTACTATGGGCTTTTTTATTATGCTTGGTGCATGGATTGGAGCGCATTCAGCAATACGGTTTGGTAGCAAATTTATTCGCCCTGTATTTAATACTATGGTTATACTTTTAGCATTAAAGCTAATTTATGAGGCTTACTTTTAATATGCACCCTACAGCTTTAGATAAACTACGCCAACAAGTTGCAACGCTAAAACAACAAGCTGAGCAATTTGATAAAGCTAAACTTTTTTCTAAAAATCGTTACATGCAAGCACAACCTAGCTTGTTTGACCGCGCCGTTTTTAGTACAAAAAGCATGATCCTAGTCGATTACGTAATAGAAATAGAAGACGAAGTGTCACGATTACCGCCAAGCGAGCATCGCCATGCTTATACCTACGCGCTTGAACGTATAGGAGCTCAGGTACAAGCTGTATTCAATGTTATTAAATCAACGCCTATTTGGATTAAAGAAAACAAAAGCCATTATAAACCTCGCCCTAAGCAAACTGTTTATAAGCACGCTGTACAAAAAATAATGCAATCATCGCATGAGCTTTACGATGAATTAAAACAAAACCATGAGTTTGAACGCCGTTTAGTACTCATGATTGAAGAACGTAAGATGCAAATGGATAAAGCCTCGCCAGCTAAAGCACAAAAACTTAACCTTGAAATATTAAGCACACACGCTCGATTAGGTCGCTGCAGAAAAGCAATTTCTGCCACCGAGGACAAAATACAACAAGTAGAAAAACAGCAGCTGCGTTAAGGCGCACTTTACTATGCAGCTTTATTATCATCCATTGTATTCAGACCTTATACTCCCAGAACGTCATCGATTCCCTATTCAAAAGTATCAGTTACTTAAAACCGAAATAGAAAATCTAGGTGTTTCGGCTATTCACTTTAAAGATCCTAAAAAAGCAACCGCATCTCAACTTGCGCTATGTCACAGCCAACGTTATATAGATGATTTTTTAAATGGAACGCTAAGCGATAAAGCAATTAAAAAGATGGGATTTCCCTATTCGCAACAACTTGTAGAGCGTACTCTTTTATCAATTGGCGGGAGTATTCAAGCTGCTGAAGCGGCTTTTAGTCACGATCTAACCTTCAATTTAAGCGGTGGTTATCATCATGCCTATAGCGATTTTGGCAGTGGCTTTTGCATTTTTAATGATTTAGCTATTGCAGCAGCACATTTAATAAATACAGAGCAAGCCGACACTGTTTTAATTTTTGATTGCGACGTACACCAAGGCGATGGCACAGCGAAAATCACTCAAAACTATAATCAAATTATTACCTGCTCAATTCATTGTGATCAAAATTTCCCGCGCAATAAGCAAGAGTCTACTTACGATTTTGCATTGCCCGCTAAAACAGCCGACGATGAGTACCTTGTTACATTAAGGCAAGCTCTCGATTTTTGCGTGCGCATACATAACCCTGATATTATTTTGTATAATGCAGGCGCTGATATTTACACTAAAGACGAGTTAGGCTTGTTTAATATATCTCTCAATGGCGTATATGAGCGCGACTTGTTTGTTCTCAACTTCTGTAAGCAACATCAAATCCCACTAATGTGCGCTTTAGGTGGCGGTTATCAGCGTAATTTGAGTTCGCTAATTAATGTTCATAAACAACTATTTAAAGCCGCTATCGATTTATAGTAAGCCTTAGTATAGACTCAGTTAAACGGATTATTTTAAAGCGGTGGGAATATGCGATTACACGAAGATATACACAACTATTACGAAAAGATTGTAGTTGAAGAAATCATCAAACTTAAACTTGATGAAAAATATGGTGAAGATGTAATGGCTGACTTTTGTTGTACGGTACTAAATCAGCTCCCGCCACGATATATTCGCTACGATGTAGATATGGCGTTTTATTTACCGCAATCAGAACGCATACATATGGAACAGCGTGTGCAAACAGCAATAAATGTCGCCATTAGTCAAATATCAAAAAAGAAAGAGTTAAATGACAAGCCCACTTGATCAAGCCCCTACACATATTAAACTTGCAGTAGATTTAATTATGATACTAGAGCAACACGATGTTGCTCCAGAAGAGGTCTTAAAAGCACTCGATATTGTTAAAAGCGACTTTGAAAAAAAGCTAGAAAAGCCATAACTCTATTCTATTATTTGTATGTCGTACTCGGTAACGATACCTTCGTGCTTAGTGCAATCAATTTTAACTTCACCAAATGTGCGCCTAGGCGAAGTTGAACGACGACAGGTCATATTTTGTGCTTTAACGCCAAATTGCGTTATATACAACGCAACTATTTCGTCTATTTCTTGTTTTTGCTGCACAGTCGCTGCACTGTAAAATACATCGTATTGCGCAGACCAATTTTCAACCCCCGCTTCCTTTGCAACACCTAGCCAGCCCATCCCTAGTTTAGTAGATTGCTCCAAGTATTGGCCTTTCAAAAACATAAATGCCAATGTGTATTGTGCACTTTTATAGCCTAGTCCAGCAGGCTCTTTTAAATAATTAAAAGCGGCCTCAAACTGTCCTTTTCGATACGCTTTAATACCATTGTATTCATTCTTTTTCATGGTGGTATCACTGTAAAGGTTGATTGGGCTTGAATTACATCCCCCCAACAAAGTAATAAATACCATAGAAGCTACTGAGAACTTTTTCATTCTTATCCTTAATTTATTATTTTTATATGCCAGTTCCGAATATGGCTTACACTTTTTATAAACCCTGTTATTCTAAAAGCCAATCAGCATAATTAAAATACTATCATGACCTTAGCAAGCTTACTGCGATTATTTTTTCTGGCCGCTATTTGGGGCGCTTCTTTTTTATTTATGCGAATGGCCGCTAACAGCTTGGGGCCTGCGGTATTAATTGAGCTTAGAGTAGGCTTTGCTGCAGTTACTTTATTTATTGTTGCTTTGTATTTAAAACGCCGCTTAGCCTTTACTGAACACAAAAAACACTTTTTTATTATAGGCGCGTTTAATTCTGCTCTACCATTTTTATTTTTTGCTTACGCAGCTCAAACTATAAGCGCTTCTACTTTATCAATTTTAAATTCAACAACCCCTATTTGGGGCGCAGTAGTTGGTATTTTATGGACAAAAACCAAGCCCAATAAAAGTATGGTGCTTGGTTTACTACTTGGCTTAATAGGAGTTGCAATACTCGTTGGGCAAAATCACTATGTATTAAATAGTCAATCAATAATGTCTATAATAGCAGCATTGAGTGCTTCACTTTGCTATGCCATTGCATCGCATTACACTAAAAATGCGCCAAAGCTTGCTCCATTCGATAACGCTCATGGCTCAATGTGGGCTTCAACCTTGATGGTATTGCCGCTTATCTTATTTATGCCAATACGTGAAGTTCCAACCACCAACATTATGCTAGGTGTATTAGTACTGGGCGTAGTATGTACCGCGCTTGCGTATATATTATTTTTTAAATTAATCGAAGATATAGGCCCAACCTCAGCACTCACGGTTACATTTTTAATTCCATTATTTGGCATATTTTGGGGGCATTTATTTTTAGATGAGCAAATAGGGCCAAATACATTATTAGGCGCACTATTTGTAATTGTAGGCACTATGTTGGTTACTGGTTTTTTACCACGAAAAAAGCACTTACCTAAAACAAGCTAAGTGCCTTAAAAGTGCATACTACTTCTTGCGTTAAGATTTACTGCTTATTCACTACTTTGGGATTGCTGAATAAGTAACAACAACTCTGCAGTCGCGGTTGCATCGGCAAGTGCCCGGTGATGGCTGGTCAAATTTAAATTAAAGTGCGATGAGAGATTGCCAAGCGAATACGACTTTAAGCCTTTAAACGCTTTGCGCGATTCAACCACGGTGCACATTTTTGGCATTTTAAAAAAGTGCCCTGCCATCTCGCACTCTTTTTTAATAAAGCCGTAGTCAAAATTAACGTTATGGGCTACAAAAATACTGCCTGCTAGTTTATCAATTAGTGGCTTTACAACCTCTGCAAATACGGGCGCGTTATAAACCATGCTGTCGCTAATACCAGTTAGTGACGTTATAAATCCAGGTATATGGCGCTCGGGGTTAACTAAGCTCGTCCAGGTATCAATTACTTTACCGTGCTGCACTTTTACAAGGCCTATTTCGGTAATACGGTTACCGCCTTTTAAGCCGCCTGTGGTTTCTATATCAACTACGCTGTAAATACGGTTTGGATCTACAAACCATTTAACCGCAGCAATGTGTACTTCAAAGCCTACGTTTTTTAAGTTATCAATAGTGGTTAATTGGTTGCGCCTAAGCTTATCGCCCGGTGCTTTTACTTCTTCAAAATGTACTTGGCCATTATTAATAACCATTAAGTCGGGGTAGCCATCTTTTAGCTGTAAATAGTGTTTGCTCATAGCCGTTAGGTGCGCAATTAACGCTTCAAGCGAGCTGTTTAAAATGAGCGCCTCTAGTGGCTCTAATAAATTGCTGCGCCATCTAAACAAGCCGTTAGGTTGGTCAAAGTATTGCGCTGCATTTTTGCATACCAAATTAAGTAATGCTTGTGGCGTTTGACACTGTGCTAAGCGCTCATTTATCTGTGTTTGCTGCGCTTCATAAAAATTACCAAGCCTTAATACTTGCGGATAAATATCAAACTCATTGCATGGCGGATAAGGCGACTCCACAAATAACTCGTGCCAAAATACTAAACCAAACAAACTTTGCCAAAGCGTGTTTTCGGTATTAAATACAGCCATACCTTGGCGAGTATAATAATCGTTTACGCCCTGCTCTACTTCACCTCGGTACATTTCATCTATTTCTAGCACGCACTGAGTGTCGGCAAGCATGGCACTTAAACGCGAACGTGTTTTTTTATTAAACTTACGCATTAAAAAATCGTCAGCAAAATACAGTAAATCATCAGTAAGTGGATTTTCGATAATGGCTTCTAATCGTGCTTTTACCCACTCTTTATTGCCAAGCCTGTATTGCTCTCTTATTTGAATTTCTTGTGCTTCACTATCATCCACGCACCCTTCAAGTAAACTAAAAGCAAGTTCGTTATCAACTGTTTTTAGCTGTCTATAAAGCCTAACTAATAATCTATTTTTTAATGCAACGGCTATCGCACCATGTGCAGCTTGTACTAAAACCTGCGACGCTAAAGCAACATAGTCGCTCTCATCTGTTATATTTTTAAGTGCTAACCGGTAACGGTTTAGTAAATAGTTTGATTGCGCTTCGTCAAGTGTTTCAAAGCGTGACAAGCTCTCGCTATGTCCTTCGCGTGTAGCGGTTAAGCCTAAGTCTCGCATTACAAAACGGTTTTGATGATTCACATCACCACTGCTTAGTTTACCTGCAAATAAAAACTCAAAATACTCGTAGTAATCACTGCGGTTATTAATTACATACTGGCTATTAAGTGGCGCAAGCTCTTGTGGGCATGCTTTAAAAAACTCTCGCGCAATATCCACCAGCGCGCCTTTAGCGGCGCTTTTTTTAAAGCTTATTTGCTCACTGTAATTACTTAGCAACTCAACCAAAGAAGGCTTAGTTAAGTGCGCTAAAAGCTGCGAATAATGCTGCTCGTTTGGCTCAAATAAAATACCCGCTTTTTTTAGCGTATAAATAGCCTGATGCGGCGAGGTTATTTCTTCATAATTAAGCGATTGCGCCTGCACCAAATAAGGCTTTCGCGAGTACACACGCGCCAACATGCACTGGCTTTGCTCATCTAGCTGATTAATTTCACTAATAAATTCACTATGTTTAGGCTCAAGTAAATGCATACATTTACTAGTTACAAACTCAATAAGCTCTCTAAAATGCGCTAAATAGTATTTTGCTGGTAATTCTTTTTTCATAATATCGCCACAACTGTATATAAAAACAGTATCTAGCATTTGTGCTTATTATTCAATCTTAAACTTGTAACTAAAACACGCTATAGTGAGCGTATTAAAGCAAATTTATTAAAAATAAAGGACTTACCATGAGCGCGCAACCATACAATGTTTTATCACTTAATAACGGCGCAAATATTATTTTTACGCCTTGCTCAGGGCCTGCTGACCTTTCAGGATTAAATTTGTTCAATCTAGGGGGGATTTAATCGCGGCGCGAGGCTTGTAACCTAGTGGGCTAAGTAAAAGCAGAGCAACAAAGAGTCAATCCCCCCTAGGCAGAACCCTTCGGGCAGCGCATGTTTGGCATTTATACTGCGTTATCGCCTATTTATGGGAAACCACCACACTACATAAGCTCTGCCTTGCCTAAAAACCAAACATGCTGCTGCAAAGTTAACCTCGAAAGATAAGCAGACCCTAGTACAAAAACGCAAAACCTAGCGGATTCAATCACCACATTAAAGGCGGCTGGCACTCACATGCTGCTTTCACTTATGCCGCAAAAAGAACTTGAAAAAAACAACGTACAAACAATTAATAGTGAGTGCAGTAAGCACGATATAACCTGGTTTCATTTACCAATAAATGACGACGAAGCACCCAAACAGCCTTTTACATCAAGCTGGAACACCCACAAAACCGACATATTACAGGCCATACAACACAAACAAACCATTGCCATACATTGTAAAGGCGGCACTGGCCGCACAGGGTTGGTCGCTGCGCTTATTTTAAATTCGGCAGGTTACACAAAAGAAGAAGTATACAGCCTAGTACAAGGCATTCGCCCTAAAGCACTCACTATAGAATTGCAAAAAGAGTACTTTGAGAATTTTGAGGTGTAAGACAGAAATTGGGGAGGATTTAGCACTATAAATAGTGCCAATAATTCTATTTATAGCCTGTAATGAATTAGCACTGATAAGATTGATCACTTGTTATGCAACTCATTTAAACTTTGCCAAGAAATCATTTTTAATACATGCCTTAATACAGAAACTACTATAATTGTTAAAACGCATTAATTGCCAGATGACACCTTGTCCAAAGTCCAAATAAACTGGTTTTGTTGCTTTAAACCAAACATATCTAGGCCTTTTCCACTCAAAGAGGAAGTGTCCTACATGCGTGGATTTAATTATTCCATCTATTTTATCTGAGCTATGTATTTCTACTAACTCATTCGGACCTCGATACTCAGAAATAAAAGAATAAACGAATAAACGAAATGAGTTTTATGATTACTTGAATGAATAGATATATCTTCCATTGATTCATGCAGAGGATCAGGAAGCATCGCACTTAATTTTATGTTTTTCGCTAGATTACGACCATTTATTACCCAAATCATATCTCCGTAGAAATCCTCTCTTGATTTCAACTCAGCTTCAGACATTGGGGAGTTTTGAAATTCAATTACAATATTCTGCTCATTAACAATATCTGCAATATGCTTTTCACCACTTTTATCAAAGTATACTATTTCTTGATTATGATCTTCCCAATGATTTTTCCAATCTCGATGCCATTGGGATTCATTATCCCACCAAGGATCACAACTACATTTTACCTTGTGCGCCCAATGCCATCTAATTTTTGAACCACACTTTGCTACGGTTGGGCTACCACAATATATACAAACTCCTTTCATCTTAGGCAGAGGAGCTTGCTTAAATCCGTCAACTAATGAAAATTTCATAAGTACATAACACTCGGTTGTATAATGCCTCAATCAGCCGCTGCTGGATTGGCTTGTTATATTTATTTAACCAATTCAGGAGCGGGTAAAGTTTTTGTAATACTTTTATTTAGCGAATGATTGTCAAATGCTATAGAAACCATTGAAAGTTTCGCCACCAATTTTTCCCCCCTTAAATAGAGCTAAATCCGTTCCTAATTCTGCACCATCAAGATCGGAGAGTGGAAAAGTTTTGTCAATTTTTTTCCAGCCAGATAATCCTTTAAGTAGGATTACTTCACTGTCTATTTTGATTTCGTATTGCCGAAAGCTGAGTACCATCCACCAAGCAAAAATAGATGTTGTAACCAAAGCGAGAATTAACGCCAAAAGTTGTTCATTTGGCGATAACGAAGTATTGCTCTCGCTAAGGAATAAAATAGCGCCAGCATATATTGCAAAGAATCCGATACAGTTAAATGATAGTAAAAAAATTGATTTAAAAATGATTTGAAAAACTGAGCTACGAATTACAGACATGGTATCTCTATAAATATGACAATTTAATCGACGACATTTGTCGTTTTGTAAACCGACAATGTTCCTATATTCAATGCATTTACCTTAACCACCAAATAATCACTTGTAAACAATTACCTAACTTCAGAACAGGCTACGCAATTACAAAAACACACCCAAATGGGTGAGAACAGTAATATTGGTCCAACAAATACTCCCCATACAAAACATATTATTTTTTTGAAAATCAATCGGTGTTATTCAAAAAAGGCGGTTACTTAATTTTAAAGCCTTTAAAAATGGCTCAATTTACACCCGCACAAGCGTATTCAGCCATAGCGCTTTACGATATCATGCTCTTTTAAATTTAAATTAACTTTCAGGGCATATAATGACAACGCACACACCGCCTTCCCACTCAGCCAACACAGTTGAACACACCTCTCTTTTTTACGTAATATTTATATCGGCTGTGGCTGCTATTGGTGGCTTTTTATTTGGTTTTGACTCGGGCGTTATTAACGGCACAGTGTCGGCACTCGGTAATGCATTTAATTCTAGCAGTGTAGCTACGGGCTTTAATGTAGCGTCTGTGTTATTAGGGTGCGCCCTAGGTGCGCTTGCTGCGGGGCCGCTGGCTGATAAGTTTGGTCGCCGTGCAATTATGATCATCACCGCGATTATTTTTGCCATTAGTGCATTTGGGTCGGGCATTAGCGAAAGCTCTGCGGAGTTTATTTTTTACCGTTTATTTGGTGGTTTAGGTATTGGTGCTGCATCGGTATTAGCGCCAGCTTATATTGCAGAAGTTGCGCCACCAGCACTACGTGGTCGTTTAGCTACATTACAACAACTCGCTATTGTATTGGGTTTATTTGCTGCTTTTTTAAGTAACTACTTAATTGCTGATGCAGCAGGCAGCGCGCAAAATATTTTAATGCTTGATATAGCCGCTTGGCGCTGGATGTTTTGGGCTGAGCTTGTGCCTGCTGTGTTGTTTTTAGTCGGTGTATTGTTTATTCCTGAGTCGCCTCGTTATTTAGTGGCGCAAGGTAAAGTCGACGATGCTAAAGCGGTATTTAGTAAAATTTCGAACGACAACCTTGATGCGCAAATAAGCGATGTTAAAGGCTCTTTGCATAGCGATAAAAAGCCAAGTATTCGTGATTTATTTATTGATAACAGTAAAAAAGTACACCCAATTGTTTGGGTGGGTGTTGCGCTGAGTGTATTTCAGCAATTTGTGGGTATTAACGTGGTGTTTTATTACGGCTCAGAGCTGTGGCAAGCCGCTGGGTTTGACGAGTCGCAATCGCTATTTATAAATGTACTCGCAGGTACTACTAATATTGTATCGACCTTTATTGCCATTGCCCTAGTTGACAAAATTGGCCGTAAACCACTGCTCTTAGTAGGCAGTATTGGTATGTTTATTAGCTTAAGCGCGCTTACTTATATATTTGGTAGTGCAGGCCTTGATGAAGCAGGCAAACTTGCCCTTAGCGATAACATGGGGACGTTTGCACTGATTATGGCTAACTTATTTGTGGTATTTTTTGGCTTAAGTTGGGGCCCTGTTGTATGGGTATTATTAGGCGAAATGTTTAATAACCGTATTCGCGGGGCAGCGCTTGCTGTTGCAGCTAGCGCACAATGGATTGCTAACTTTGCCATTACCATGACCTTCCCTATTATGCTGGCTAACATTGGCCTTGCCGGTGCTTATGGCTTTTATGCGTTATCGGCACTTATAAGCATATTTTTTGTTGTTAAATACATAAAAGAAACACGCGGTAAAACGCTCGAATCTATGTAATTTTTAAAAGCGGTGATTTTATTCGCCAGCAAAAAAAGTAACGGGTGCTAACTACTTAGCGCCTAATCAACAATTATCAATCGAAATGAAACAAACCGGTTTAGGCGTTTCTATTGTTTGGGAAATTTAAAAATGATAACAGAATTCACCCCAGTATCGGCTGCAATAGGCGGTGCATTAATAGGTATAGCGTGTACGTTATTACTGGTTTTATACGGAAAAATTGCGGGCATATCAGGCATTGTTAAGTCTGTATTTGCTAAAGCAAATTCAGACTCTCGTTGGCAGTTATACTTTATTTTAGGGTTGTTGTTGGCAGGTATAGCAGTAAGAGTATTTGCCCCTTCTTTATTAGAAGGCGAATTGCAATTACCGCCTTGGCTTATTGTTGTTGCGGGGCTTTTAGTTGGCGCGGGTACAACTTTAGCTAACGGGTGCACAAGTGGCCATGGCGTGTGCGGCATGTCGCGCTTTTCTGCTCGCTCTTGGGTTGCAACATGTACATTTATGCTTGTTGCCTTCATTACAGCAAACCTTGTAGGATAAATAATGAAAGCAATTATGATGGTTGTTATAGGCTTTATATTTGGCTTAGGGCTTATTATTAGCGGGATGACAAACCCTGCTAAAGTGATTAACTTTCTTACCTATGGAAATCAATGGGATGGAAGCTTAATTATAGTGATGGCTGTTGCCATGCTAATAATGATGCTTACATGGTTATGGATTGCAAAAAAAGAGAAACCACTTATTTCAGGAACATTTAATTTAAGTAATTTAAAAAATATTGATGCGCGCTTAATTATCGGCTCAGTATTTTTTGGTTTAGGCTGGGGTTTAAGTGGCATTTGCCCAGGCCCTGGCTTGGTTCAATTGGTGTCTCTTAAAATGGAATTTTTGTTGTTTTTTGCAGCCGTCTTAGGCGGTATGTGGTTAGCCAAAAAAGTATAATATTTGCTGCCGACCAAAACTCGGCAGCTACTTTTCCAAACAAAGGTACATAACTTGCTGCAATATATATAAAACTATATTGAACAGGTTTAAGTTATGCTAAATAAAGCGCTGGAATTTTCCAACAGCACCCCCTGGTTAAGCGCGATTTCATCTCTCTTACTTATAGCTATACTACTGTTTTTAATTCGCTTTTTTGTAATGTACTGGCTAAAAAAATGGACTTCAAAAACCAAGTTTATATTCGATACTTTACTAATAGAGTCAATATCTAAACCGCTAACACTGTGCACAATTATTGTGCTACTCACCATTTTAGAGCACGACACCTTCATTATTAGTACTTCTATTTCTCAACAAATTCCTTTTAATAGCATTAATATTGTACTAGCTCTACTGGCACTTATTATGTTTTTAGACCGCTTTATTATTGGCACTATTAATTACTATGGTAAACAATCTGCCGTTGTTTTTAATTCAAAAAGCATAATTAAAGGCGTGATACGCGTTACATTATCATCCGTAGGAATACTAGTATTAATGGGCACGTTAGGTATTTCTATTACACCCATTATTGCCTCGTTAGGCATTACATCACTGGCTGTTGCCCTTGCTTTACAACCTACCCTCGAAAACTTTTTTTCTGGCGTGCAGCTAGTGATAGATAAACCCATAAGAGTGGGCGATTTTATTGAGCTTGAATCAAAAGAACAAGGCTTTGTAGATCACATAGGCTGGCGCTCTACATGGGTTAAAATGCTACCTAATAATATGATTATTATACCTAATAGCCAATTATCTAAATCGCGTATTATTAATTACTTTTATCCTGAAAGAGAGCTAAGCGTCCCTGTAGATATAAGCGTGCATTACGATTCGGATTTAGAATTTGTTGAGCAAGTAACACTTGAAGTGGCTCGTGAAATACTTATTTCACACGAATGGGGCGTTGATGATTACAATACCTTTGTGGTTTTTCATACCTTTGACAGATCAAGTATTAACTTTACGGTTATGCTGCGCGCAAAAGAATACTTTAATCGCTTTTGGGTTAAATCTGCTTTTATAAAAGCCCTGCATAAACGCTATAAAAAAGAAGGCATTGTAATTCCCTTCCCTATTACGGCTATTAACACTACACAAGAATCCGCTAAATTTAATAGTGATAAAAAGGTGCAAGGCGATACTTAAAACAAAGCGCGAGAGACTCTCGCGCTAATAAGTATTAAAACTTGTAGGTTATTTGCCCAACAATTTCACGCGGGCTACCCGGAAAGTGACCGTTACGCTGGCTAAATCCGCTTACAGCATATTCCTTATCAAACAGGTTGTTAATATTTACACTTAGTAATACGTCATCAAAACGACTCGTCCAGCTCATATCAAATACGGTAAACGGTTTTACTTTTTGACCATCGGAGCTTACTTGCTCACTCACATAATTAGCGCCAAACGCAATAGAGGAATTAATCGAATCGAGCCCATAGCGTGACCATAAGCCAGCTTGATGACGAGGTGCATTAGCAAAGCGCGAGCCATCACCAAATGTATTTGAAAGCGTATCACCCGTTACGCCGTCTACTACTTGCGTATCGTTGTATGCGTAGTTAGCCGTTATTGTCCAATGCTCGGATAAATCGCCTACTAAAGTTGTTTCAAATCCACGGCTTTCAACTTCACCTATATTTAAAAGTGCAGCAATGCCATCCCCCGCTCCCGTATCGTCAGGGTTGCTCATTACCACGTTTTCTTTATTAATTTGGTAAATTGCAAAGGTGCTCATTATTTTGCCGTCGAGCCATTGGTTTTTCATACCCAGCTCGGTTTGCTTACCGGTTTCTGGTTCTAAATTACCTTCTACATCTTCTTGGTCCGCTGATGATGTAGGGTTAAAGCTCTCTGAGTAGTTAATATATACCGATGTGTTTTCTACTGGCTGATAAGTAACAGCAACGCGCGGCGTTATGTCGTTATCTGAGTAACTAAAACCAGTTTCTTGATTAAACTCTTTAAAATGGTCATAGCGCAAACCTGCAATTATTGTCCACTGCTCGCCTATGCTAATTACGTCTTGCGCGTATACACCAAATCGGTCGGTATCTACGCCATCGCGGTTCATGTCGGTGAGGTTATAAGTGCTTGGGTCGGTTTCACCGTAGTTTAAATTAAAAATATTTAAATTAGCGACGCCATCGGCCTCATATCGGGCACGAAAGTAGTCATATTCGGTATCAACGGTGTGGTAATCACCACCAAATAAAAACTGATGGGTTAATTGTCCTTGTCCAAAGTTATAAACAAAGTCGGTGGTTATACTTGCTTCTTTATTGGCACGAAATTGCTTACGGTATTCACGCTTAATCGTCTCGTCATCGATATTGGCTACGCCATCACCATTTACATCTACCCAGCTTTGCGACTCATGGTAGGCTTGGTCTCGCTCGTTATCCATGTAACGAAACGTAGTACTTAACGAAAAATCATCATTAAAATAATGGCTAAGTTCTGCTTGAAGCACCAAAGCTTCCATATTTTGATAATCAAACGACTCATTGGCGTTATAACTTGGGTCAACTAAAAAGTTACCGTTGTCATCTACCGGTACGCCACGTAAGCGGTTTCCGCCTAGGTCTTGTTTAATGTAGTCAACACTTGTGGTTAGGGTTGTTGAATCACTTAAATCAAATAACAATCCACCCGTCAGCTCGGTGTTTTTTGAGTCTGCATTGTTACGAAAGCTGTCTTGCTCTTCATAAAAACCACCCAATCTATAAGCCATTGTATCGCTTAAACCACCGGTCATATCGAGTGATGCGCCACGCGTGTTGTAGTTACCCAAGATGAGCTTTAATTCGCGCTTTTCTAGGTAGCTTGGTTTTTTGGTTACGTAATTAATCATTCCACCAGGTTCGCCACCGCCATATAAAGCTGAGGCTGGGCCTTTTAATACTTCAACACGTTCAACATTAAATAACTGCGGTACACCAAAGCCTGAGTACGGGTCGCCGCGCACACCATCGTAAAATACATTGGCATCATCTCTAAAACCACGAAAAGTTACGCCTGAGTAGCTATATTCACTTACGCCAGCAATTGAGCGGTATAAGTCGGTAATGTCACGAGCCGCTTGGTCAATTATAAGCTGCTCTGTTAAAACCTGAGCCGATTGCGGAAGTTTAATAAGATCTAAATTAGTTTTAGTACCAATTTTACTCTCAGTTTCTAGGTAAAATTGCTGAGCACGGCCTGTTACTTCAATTGTTTCAATTTTGTCGCTTTGCTTGGCAAATGTCATTTGAGAAAAAGCAGATAAAGACACGGCAATACTTAATGCCAAGTAATTAGGGTTAAACATGATAGTTCCTGAGAGAAATGTAGGTAGTTAACAAGCTAAATGATAACTCTTATCATTACTACAATCAACGCAAATAAAAGTTTTACACTCCTTAATATTAGAATTAAAAGCACCTAAAACAGGGATTTACTTACGAATTAATCAAGCGGTGATTAATAAAATAAACAGCATAACTAGAATATTAAATTGATATAATATAACATACCGAAATTGTAAGTTAGTAAGTTCTCTAAATGATAAATAAACTGCCCGTCACAGTGTTATCAGGCTTTTTAGGAGCCGGTAAAACAACCGTACTTAGTCATATCCTTAATAATAGACAAGGTAAAAAAGTTGCCGTTATAGTTAACGATATGAGCGATATAAATATAGATGCTGCAACAATTAAAAGTGGTGTATCGCTAAGTCACAGCGATGAAAAGCTAGTTGAAATGAGTAACGGCTGCATTTGCTGCACCTTACGTGAAGACTTGCTGATTGAAGTAGGAAAACTGGCCAAAGAAGGTCGTTTTGATTATCTCGTTATTGAATCAACGGGTATATCTGAGCCCCTCCCAGTGGCCGAAACATTTACCTTTGCCGATGAAAACGGTAATTCGCTGGGTGATGTTGCCACTCTTGATACAATGGTAACGGTGGTTGATGCAGTCAACTTCTTAAACGATTACGAGCAAGCAAACGATCTACAACAAACGGGTGAATCACTTGGTGAAGACGATGATCGCAGTGTAGCCGACCTACTTGTTGATCAAGTTGAATTTGCCGACGTAATTTTAATAAGTAAAACTGATTTAATAACATCTGTTCAATTAAATAAACTTACTGCCATTTTAAATACACTTAATACTCAAGCCAAAATTATTCCTATTTCAAACGGCAATATTAATATAAATGAAGTACTCAACACCGGCCTATTTAACTTTGAGCGAGCTCAACAAGCTCCTGGTTGGCTTAAAGAAATGCGCGGTGAACATATCCCCGAAACCGAAGAATACGGAATTAGCAGCTTTAATTACACAGCTCGGCGCCCTTTTGATCCTGAAAAGTTTTATAACTTTCTTCACAGTACAGAGCAATTTGGCAAGCTCATTCGTTCTAAAGGTTATTTTTGGTTAGCAACGCGCCCTTTATTTTGCGCGCAGTGGAGCCAAGCTGGCGGTATAGCTCATTACGGGTTTGCAGGTATGTTTTATAAAGCAATACCTAAAAAAGACTGGCCCACAGAGCCCGAACTACTTGCTGATATAAACAGTAAATGGGTAGAGCCCTTTGGTGATATGCGTCAAGAGCTTGTGTTTATTGGTCAATCGTTAGATCAAAAAGCCATGATCAACGCGCTTAATAACTGCTTATTATCAGAAGATGCCGTACTTAAGGGTAATGAATTTTGGAGAACCTATAACGACCCGTTTCCTATTTGGGAGGAAGCATAATGAACGCACTAGCCCCAATAACTGCGCAAATAAAACCGGCGGAACCTCTTCACCGAAGAGCAGCTAAAGAGTGTGATGCCAATGTATTGCCACAAATTTATAACCAAGACACTAATATTGTTATTTGGAAAAGAGACCTTGAGCAAACATTAACAAATGCAGTTAATACACTCATTGCCACCAGCGCGTTAAAGCCAATAGAACTTGCTGTATCGCCCAATGACGCTTTTGATCGGTTAATAACTGTGCTTAAGGCAGAAGATAATAATCGTGATGAGGTTAATACACTTTGTGAAGACATTGCCTTACTTGTTGAAATGTTTTGCTGCCTGTTTGATTTAAAGCGCGCAGGTTTAAGGCTGAAAATATTAGATAAACCCATGTGCCCGCGTTTTCATGTAGACAAAATTCCGTGCCGATTAGTTACAACCTACCAAGGTGTTGCTACGCAGTGGTTAAATCACAGCGATGTAAACCGCTCAAAACTCGGTGCGGGTAATTTAGGTAAACCAGATGAAGAGTCTGGTTTATTTGAAAACTTAAGTAATATTAATCAACTACAACAAGGTGATGTGGCACTGCTTAAAGGAGAATACTGGGATGACAACGAGGGTGCAGGTTTAGTCCATCGCTCGCCACCTGTGGCTGCAAATGAGCAACGCTTATTACTTACCCTGGATTTTATTTAATGCTTTTAAATTAATAATATACCTAATGTAATGGCGTCTCTTTTCAATAATTGGCCAACCCTTTTTAACACTCAAGGCTAATACAAAAAACGCTCCATAAAGGCTGTCTCTTATACACAAATCCCTGCTAAGAAATTAGCGGGGATTTTTTTGAACTAAATCTCAATGTCATGATCAGATCTTCAAATCTTGTTTGAGGGCACATTATGATTAACGAACATACTCATT